>JBJTBO010000232.1:0-4777 GCA_046091445.1 Planctomycetaceae bacterium
TCGTTCCCGCCGGCTCGCCATCACCGACCCCACGGAACGCGAACATGGAGACGACGTCGCCGGCCGCCGAGATCGGGCCGCTCGCGCTCGTGGAGTACCCGCATCCGGCGCTCGCGCGTCGCGCGAAGCCGGTGATGCGGCTCGACGATCCCCTCGCCGCCGCGATCGACCGGATGTTCGAGATCATGTACGAGGCGGGTGGCATCGGTCTTGCGGCCAACCAGGTGGCGCTCCCGTATCGGCTGTTCGTCGTCAACTGCTCGGGGCATCCGGATGAGGGCGAGGAGCTCGTATTCGTGAATCCGGTGCTCAGCAAGCCGCGCGGGACGGCCGTGCAGGAGGAGGGATGCCTGAGCCTGCCGGGCGTCCGCATGGACGTCCGACGACCGGCGCGGGTGGTCGTCGATGCGTGGTCGCTCGACGGAGAACCCATCCACCTCGATCTCGACGGCCTGCTCGCGCGGGTGGTCCAGCACGAATACGACCACCTCGACGGCCGGTTGTTCACCGACCGGCTGCCGGAGGCGGCGACGCTCGAGGTGCGCCGATCGCTCGAGACCTTCCGGGAGGTGTTCGCCGGCAAACAGTCCCGCGGTGAGCTCCCTGCCACGGAGGTGCTCCTCGCGGAGCTCGACCGGCTCGAGGCGGCACGGTGCACGGCGTGACCGCCGCCGCCGGGCTCCGCCTCGTGGTGATGGGCACCGGACCGTTCGCGGTGCCGATGCTGCATGCGCTGGGCGCCTCGGAGCACACGATCGCCGCCGTCGTCACGCGGCCGGACCGCGCCCCCGAGGGGCGGCGACCGCCACCGAATCCGATGCGTGCCGCGGCGATCGAGGCTGGGCTGACGGTGCTCGACCCGCAGCACGTCAACGACGCCGTCGCCGTGGAGGCGATCGCAGCGCTCCGCCCCGACCTGCTCGTGGTCTGCGACTACGGGCAGATGCTCGCGCCCGCCGTGCTCTCGGCCGCTCCGCTCGGCGGGATCAATCTGCACGGCTCGCTGCTGCCGCGTCACCGCGGGGCGTCGCCGGTGCAGTGGACGATCCTTTCGGGAGACGACGTCGCCGGGGTGAGCGTGATTCGCATGACGCCGGCGCTCGATGCCGGAGCGATCCTCGCCACGCGAACGACGCCGCTCGGACCGCGTGAGACGGCCGCCGAACTGGAGCCACGGCTCGCGTCACTCGGCGCACCCGCCGTGGTGGAGGCGATCGGGCTCCTGCGGGCGGCGGCCGCCGCCGGTGGCCTCGACACGGTCGCGAAGCCCCAGGACGCGACCCGCGCGACCCGCGCACCTCGCCTGACGAAGGCCGATGGCGTCGTCGACTGGTCACGTTCCGCGCTCGCCATCGATCGACTGCGGCGAGCCCTCGATCCGTGGCCGCGTGCCGTCACGTTCTTCGAGCGGGCCGATGGCGTGCGGCAGCGGCTCGTGCTGGAGGACTCGGCCGTCACCGAAACCGTGCCGTCGCCCGAGGTCGCGCCGGGGACGGTGGTCGCGACCCACGACGGCCGCCTCGTCGTCGCCTGCGGAGTCGCGGAGTCGGGACGGCCGACGGCCCTCGAGATCCTGCGTCTGGTGCCGGAGGGACGCCGCAGCATGTCGAGCGCGGAGTTCCTGCGCGGTAGCCCACTCCACGTCGGCTCGCGGCTGGGGTGACGCGACTCAACGTCACGGTAGCAGGCGCAGCCCGATGGCGGTATTGATGCCGAGTTCGCTCCGCCGAAGACGGAACACAGCCTCGCGGTGCGTCTGGGCCAACTCAGCCGCCTCCTGAAAGTGTTCTTCCAACTCGTCGATCGCGATATCATCCCGATTGAACTCGTCGAGATGTTGTTCGAGCCGTGCCTGGGCACGAGGCAACAACTGTTCCTCAATTCGAGTTAGAGCCGCGTAGGCGGCGTGATACTCTCGTTCAGCCATACGTACTTCGGTCACGACCGTGCGCTCCATAGCCTCCAGTTCGAGACGTGTTTGACCGACGTTGGCCCGCGCTCTTGCGATGTTCCCTTGGTTTCGGTTGTAGAGCGGCAGCGCAAACGTCACTCCAACTGCCCAGGCTTTGGCGTTTGGAGCGTTGAGCGGGCGATTGTCCTGTATTTGAATCGGGTCGTAGAAGAGATACACGTCGTCAAACCGTGCCGCACGCTGCAGGGCCACCTCGGCATTCGCTCGGCTGATTCCGTGCCTTGCTGCTGCCAGATCTGGACGGCAGCGAATCGCGATCTTCGTCAACTCATCGAGAGCGAGCGGCCGTGAAATTCCCCGCTGGACTGGGTCCTTTGGGTGAATCCCGTCCGCCTGATGTGCGGGAAGGTTCATCATCAGTGCCATATTTTCCTGGGCGTCCGCGTATGCCTCGATCGCGTCCCCAAGTGCGACTTGGGTTGCCTCAAGTTGATACGTAAAGAAGTCATCAACCCTCTCCGCTTCCTTGGCATTGAGTCGGGACTTTGCAATGCTCACCAAGGTCTCTTGCCGATCGGTTGAGCGTCGGGCTACCGCGATATCGACTCGCGCAGCTTGAAGCACTACAAACGCTTCATACACGTTATCCACCTGCCTTCGTACCACGTCTTGGTACTGTGCCTCTAGCGTGGTTCTCGATAGTCTTGCAACGGCGATGCGATTGTTTCGCTTATTGGATACGTCAACGGGGTATGTCAAGTTAATGTTGTACTGTGTCGGCCCCCCCGGAGTTGCATCAGTGTATGAGCCATACGGGATCGATTGGCCATCGACGTAGATGAAGGGGTTCGCGCGTAGTCCTGCCGTGAGTATTTCCGCATCGGCTTGTGGAATCTCTTGCCGTAGTGCGCGTACGTTCAAGTTATTCCGAAAAACAGTTTCGATAGCGTGGTCAAGAGTAATTCCATCGGGTGGACCCGCGCTGTATGCGACGTCCTTTTCTATAATTATGGTTGGCTGAAGTCGTGTTCGATTTGCGCGGGGAGCGGGAATTTGTTCTGGCAGCTGCATGCCGCCCGACCGTGTCGCCATAACACTGTTATTGCTACGGCTGGCCTTGGGGATCCGTCCGGATCTTCTTCGGCCTCCGGTAAGTCCAGGGCCGGCGCCCTCCATCCCCGGCTCGAGGGCGCCTGGGGGCATTCCAAGGCTCGGTTCAACGGCGCCGGGCATTGGGCCGAGAGACGGAAATTCGATAAGCGGCTTTACCGAGCCATTCGTTGTATTCGACTGAGCAGCGACGGGAATGGCTGCTAGACCACATATGGCCATAATGAGCCAACTCACTAAGGCAATTCGCTGTCCCGTGTCGCAGGTGCTGCGAGACATAACGAGCCACTCTGCTGTATCGGTTCGCCAACTATAGCCTCACCCATCGGAGCGGAAGCGCGTGCATCGTCAGGATTCTTACGAAGTCTTCCGACGGGTTTTCTCGTGAACTGCCCGACTTTGCTACCCTGCCTACGATTCGAACCACAAGGGGTTTGATGGTACGAGTCAGCCCGATACGGGCCACGGGGGCTCTGGGGAATTTCGCGAAACCCGGCCGCTTACGTCCGATAGGTAATTCGGTTCTTCGGGGAATTTGATGGCACGGTCCGGTCGTTTCGGGGGCTTCGGTGCCGTAGAGTGTTGACGGCGGTCGAACACGGCGGCGCGGGGACCGTGTCGCGGCGGACCAAACTGGCGGCGCACAAGCGTGCAGTTCTTTGCGAGGGGACGATCGGGGCGACAGCCCCGATCACACCCCCTTTCAGAGAGAGGCACAGGAGTGCACAGCGACATGGAGATCTCGAGCGAGATACGCCGTGAGGTGCTGACCGGCGCCTTGAGCACGCGGGCTGCGATCGCGAAGTACAAGGTCGGCTGGCATACCCTGAAGAAGATGCTGGCGCACGACGAGCCGCCGGGGTATCGGCAGGCGATGCCGAGACCCAGGCCGAAGCTGGATGTGTTCCTTCCGTTGCCGCTCTCCCATCCACCTAGCGAGGCCCAGGTCGACTTCGGCGAAGCGACCATCAGGATTGCCGGGCAGGAGACGAAGGTCGCGCTCTTCGTGATGACGCTTCCCTATTCGGGCGCGATGTTTGTGCAGGCTTTTCCCAAGGAATGCACGGAGACGTTCACGGAGGGTCACCGCCGCGCATTCGAGGAGTTCGGCGGCGTGCCGACGCGGATCAGCTACGACAACTCTGGGATAGCCGTCATTGAGGTGCTCAAGGGCCGGGAACGAAAGCTCACCCGAGAGTTCCTCCGGCTCCAGAGCCATTACCTGTTCACGGAGCACTTCTGCCTCGTGCGCCGTGCGAACGAGAAGGGCCACGTGGAGCGGCTGCTGGGAACGGCACGGAAGCGGTTCCTGGTGCCGGTGCCCGACGTCGACTCGATCGAGACCTTCAACTGGCGTCTCATCGAGGCGTGCCGTCGCGATCTCGACGAACGCACCAGAGGGCGATCCGGCGCGAAGCGGGAGCTGCTCCGGGACGATTCAGCCGCATTTTTGCCGCTGCCGCTGCGTCCGTTCGAGTCTCGACGCGTGGCCGACGGCACTGTCAGTTCGGAGTCGTTGGTGCGATTCGAGACCAACGACTACTCCGTCCCCGTCCGCTACGCCCATCGCAAGGTGATCGTTATCGCGACGGTTGACGAGGTTCGCTTGGTCTACGAGGACCGTCTTCTTGCTCGGTACCCTAGGTGCTGGGATCGAGAGAGGACCTTTTTCGAGCCCGTTCACTACCTGGCGCTCCTGGAACGCAAGCCTGGCGGCTTCGACCATGCGAAGCCCTTGGAGCAGTGGAACCTGCC
>JBJTBO010000233.1:0-2535 GCA_046091445.1 Planctomycetaceae bacterium
CACTCGTCGCTGTCGGTGGAGCGTGGACGGGTGATCGTCCGCGACCTCGGGAGCATGACGGGCACGTTCGTCGACGGGCGGAGGATCGCCGGGCCGGTCGAGATCGCCCCCGGCGCGCTCGTGCAGATCGAGGATCGACGCTACCGGCTCGCTGCCGACGCCCGTGCGCTCGAGCCGGTCGATACGCGGGCCGACGGAATCGAGGCGATCGACGTCGCCGTATCGGCGCCGGGCCGTGTCGGGCGACGGCTCCTCGAGAGCGTGTCGCTCGTCATCGAGCCGGGGGAGCTCGTGGCGGTGATGGGGCCGAGCGGAGCCGGCAAGAGCACGCTCCTGTCGCTCGTGAACGGGCAGGCCGTGCCCTCGGCGGGCCGCGTGCTCGTGGGTGGCCTCGACCTGCACGATCACGTCGAACTCTTCCGTGGCCGCATCGGCTTCGTGCCGCAGGACGACATCCTCCATGCCGACCTCACCGTCTGGCAGGCCCTCTGGTATGCCGCGCGGCTGCGGCTTCCCGCCGACACGACCGACGCGGAGATCGCGACGCGGCTGCGCACCGTGATCGCGCAGCTCGGACTCGAGGGCACCGAGGGCACCCGCGTGGGCGACCAGCGGAAGCGCGGCGTCAGCGGCGGCCAGCGGAAGCGGGTGAATCTCGCGATGGAGCTGCTCACCGACCCGCCGATCCTCGTGCTCGACGAGCCGACCTCGGGCCTCTCGAGCACCGACGCGCTCTCGGTGATCGAGCTGCTGCGCTCGCTCGCCGACGCGGGCAAGACGATCATCGTCACGATCCACCAGCCGGGCGTCGACTCCTTCCGGCTCTTCGATGCGGTCGCCGTGATCGCCCGCGACGCATCGACGAGTCAGGTGGGCAGGCTCGCGTTCTTCGGGCGTGCCTGGCCCGATGCCGTCCATTTCTTCGAGCCACCGGGCCCGGGCGCCGCGTTGCCCGCGAGCGTCGACGGGCTGTTGCGCGGGCTCGCCGGACGGCCTGTCGGAGAGTGGATCCGACGGTGGGAGTCCTCTGCGGCCCGATCGATCTGGGTGGACGGCCGTGCCAGCGGGACGACGGCGGAGACGCGCGGCCGGCGCCGGCCGGCGCCGCGCCCGGTCGCCCGCCTCATGCAGTGGCGGACCCTCGTCGCGCGCACGCTCGCCCTCAAGCTCGCCGATCCCTGGAACACCGCGGTGCTCCTCCTGCAGGCACCGCTCGTGGCGGGACTCATCGCGGCCGTCTTCGCGCGGGTGCTGCGCGAGCCACCCACGCTCCAGACGTGGCCCCGGGTGGGCCTCGACATGGCCACGACGATGTTCGTGACGGCGCTCGCCGCGATCTGGTTCGGATGCTCGGGCACCGCGCGGGAGATCGTGCAGGAGTGGCCCGTCTACCGTCGCGAGCGCATGGTGGGGCTCTCCATCGCCTCCTACCTCGCCTCGAAGATCACGATGCTTGCCGTGCTCGTCGCCATCCAGACCGGGTGCCTCGTCGGGATCGTGGGAATCGCGTGCGGCTTTCAGGGATCCTGGTGGCAGGCGTGGCTCGTGCTGTCGGCTGCCGCGCTCGCCGGCGGCGCGCTGGGGCTCGTGATCTCGGCGACGCTGCGCACCACCGAGGCGGCCGCGGGAGTCCTCCCGATCCTGCTCCTGCCGATGATCGTGCGCGGGGGCATCCTCGTGCCCCTCGCCGACCTGCCCGGGGCGACGCGGCGGCTCGCCGCGGCGATGCCGTCGCGATGGGCATTCGAAGGCCTCGTCGTGCCGGAGGCACTCGCGAGGCCACGGGCGCGACACGCGTCCCCGCCCGCCCCGGATCGTACGGAGCGATCGACGCCCGACCACGGCTCGGCGGAGCACCGAGTCCGCCCGGTCGAGGCCGCCCCCGAGGCCGACGAGTCGACCAGCCTCGATCCCGCGCACCCCGGCCCCTTCCGCCTCGTCGCCGGACCCCAGCGGCGGTTCATCCTGCCGGGCCGCCAGCGGATCGCCGAGGCGCTCGAGGAGGCGGCGGGCCAGGCGGAGGCCGAGCTGCGACGGGCCGAGGCGGCAGCCGAGCAGAAGGCGGCGGACATGCAGCGGCAGGTGGAAGCCGACGTCGAGCGACGGGCGGCCGAGATGCGGCGGGCGATCGAGGCGGATGGCGAACGGAAGGTGGCCGAACTCCGGCAGGCGATGCAGGCGGACGCCGAGCGCAAGGCGGAGGAGATGCGTCGCGGTGTGGAGGCGGAGATGCAGCGGGCGGTCGCCGCGTCGCAGGCTGACTTCGAGAAGCGTTCGGCCGAGATGCGTCGCACGCTCGAGGCCGATGCCGAACGCAAGACCGCCGATGCGCGGCTTTCGATGCAAGCCGAGGTGCAGCGGGCGATCGAGGCGTCGCGGGCCGACTTCGAGAAGCGTTCGGCCGACATGAATGCCGAGGTGGAGAAGCGGATCGAGGCCCGCATCCGGGAGGCGAACGCGGAGGTGGAGGCGAGGCTGCGCGAGATGCAGGGCGGCATCGAGGCGGAGCGGGCGAAGATGGCCGCCACGATGGAG
>JBJTBO010000234.1:0-3684 GCA_046091445.1 Planctomycetaceae bacterium
CACGACGGTGAAGCCATCGCAGCCACAGCCGTCGAGCCGCTTCCGCACGGCGGGGCGGACGAACCCCAGAGGCCAGGCCGCGCCGACGTCGAGGGCACGCCCGGGGGGCACCGGCACGCCGGCTGCCGCAAGCGCGAGCACCGTCGCCTGCTTGTCGGCGGCGAGCGCGAGCCATGCGGCATCCGGTGCGATCACCTCGGCCCCGACGGCGCGGGCCGCGGCGACGCGTCCGGCGAGAATCCCAGCGGTCTCCGGCGCGATGATGATCGCCACGTCGCACGACGCGGCTGCCTGCCGGAGGGATCCGATCTCCTCGCCCGATGGCACGGCCGCCCGAGCGCCGTGCACCGGCAGATCGAACGGCACGCCGTCATCGATGAGCGCCGTGACCTCGAGCGTTCGTGACCGGGCCGCATCGGCGAGCACGGCCAGCAGCATCGCGCGACCCTCGCGGGCGAGCGCCGCGGCATGGTCGGCAACGGCATCGTCGCCCAGAAACACCCCGCGATCGGGCCCGTGCAGTCCGCCGGAGCAGCACCATTCGTACAGGAGCACTCGCATGCGCGGCAGTCTGCCAGATGAACGGCGGCCTGAGCCAGTCGCAAAGAACCGATCCGCCGCCGGCCCACAGGGTCGCCCCGTCGAGCGGCCCGGCGCGCCGCCTCAGAAGATCCCGAGCTGATCCCTCGCGGCATCGGTCATGCGGTCGGGCGTCCAGGGCGGATCCATTACGATCCGCACCTCCACCTGCGACACGTCCGGCCGGGCCGCGAGCGCCCGCTTCGTGTCGGCGATGAGCTGCGGTCCCGCCGGGCAGGCGGGGCTCGTCATCGTCATGTCGATCGACACATGCTGCCTGGTCGGGACGTCAGGTGACGGCGCGAGCGTGACGCCGTAGATCAGGCCCAGGTCGACGATGTTGACGAAGAGCTCCGGATCCTTGACCTCCTTGAGGATCTCGCGCACCACATCCTCGCAGAGCGGGCCGGCAGGGATGGAGGTGCCCGCGCCGGCGGCGACGGGACCGTCCGTCACCAGCGGGGCGGCCGCGGGCGTGGGCGTCGCAGCCCCGGCGGACCGACCCATGGCCGATCCCGCGGCATGGGCCGCCGGACCATCCGCGAAGCTCGAGGATCGCAGACGCACCCAGACGGCGGCATCCTCGACCTTCACGTCGTGTGCGCGGGTGGCCCGCACGGCAGGCATCGTGAGCGCGGCGCCGGTCCGGATGTCGAACCTCGCGCCGTGCCGCGGGCATGCGATGCGAAAGTCCCGCAGCTCGCCATCGGCGAGCGGACCCCCGTCGTGCGTGCAGACGTCGTCGATGGCATACCAGGCCCCCTCGATGTGGAAGAGCGCGACCATCTCGCCGTCCACCTCCACGAGCGTCTTCCCCGGGTCGGGCACCTCGTTCACATCGAGCACTCGCCGAAACTCATGCATCGTCCCGATCCTCATGTGGCCTGTCGACACACCGCTCGCGGCGCGGCCCGCAGCCTCGACGTCGATGATGCGGCACCATCCGGCCGTCGTGCAGGCACGCGATCCGCCTCCGGACCGTCACGAAATCCGCCGGATGCGGCGGCCGATCGCACGGGCGAGGGCCTCGCGTACCGGCGCGATCGTGATGCGGTCGAACACCTGCTGGAAGAAGCCCGCGACCACGAGTCGCGCGGCCTCGTCGGCGGTGAGTCCGCGGGCCTGTGCGTAAAACACCTGCTGGCCGTCCACGCGACCGCTCGTCGCGCCGTGCGTGCATCGGACGTCGTCCGCCTCGATCTCGAGCCCCGGGATCGAGTCGGCTCGCGCGGTCTTCGACAGCATGAGGTTGTCGTTCCGCTGGTAGCCGTCGGTCTTCTGGGCAGCCTTGTCCACCTTGATCATGCCGCGCCACACGAGCCGCGAGCGATCCTGCAGGGCGCCCTTGTAGAGGAGGTCGCTCCGGCACGCCGCGGCCTCGTGGTGCTGGGAGGTGTTGAAGACGAGCTGCTGGCGGCCTTCGGTGAACATGACGCCGTTGACTTGGGCATCGGCGTTGCGGCCCACGAGGGCCACATCCTGTGCGACCTGTGAGAGCCGGCTTCCGAGGGCACCGAGCGTCCACTGAAGCCGGCCGTTCGCCCGCACCACCGCCCGCTGTCGGGCGACATGCCAGACGCCGGTGTTCCAGTTCTGCAGGTTGACCATCCGCAGGAACGCGTTCTCACCGACGACGATCTCGGTGCCGCCGCAGTGGAACCCGCCGGTCGAGCCGGCGGCCCCGCCTCCCGCGGTCTCCGTGAGAACGGTCGCCTCCGCCCCCTCGCCGAGCACGACGAGGACGTGCGACGTGTCCACACCCCCGTCGGTCAGGCCGGCCACGACGTGCAGCGGATCCGCGATCCGGACACGCGGCGGCACATACAGCACGACGCTGGCCGCGTGGAACGCGGCATGGAGCGCGGCGAACCAGTCGGTGGACGAATCGATCAGCGAGAACCAGTGGGCCTTGAGCACGTCGGCGCGCTCCGCGAGCACCCGCTCCGCCGAGCCGAACACGACGCCCTGTGCCGCGAGTGACGCGTCGAGCTCCTCCCGCATGACGTGCCCGTCGAGCGACGCGAAGCGGCCCGCGAGCCGGCCCGCGACGCGGTGGCCGCTCCCGTCGGCCGTGGCGACGAGCTCGCCCGAGACGATCGCCTCGGCCAGCAGGCCCGCGTCGCCGACCGCTCCGGCGTCCGGTGACCGGCTCGGACCCCAGGCTGCGGGCTTGAAGAGCCGCAGGTCGGTGCGCATCCAGTTCTCATCGCGGCGGTCGGGCAGGCCGAGGCCGGTGAGCCTCTCACACGCCGACCGTCGCAGATCGGAGACCCACGCCGGCTCCCGCGAGGCGGCAAGGACCGCGTGGAGCGCCTCGGCGCCGAAGGCCACGGACGGGGCAGGGGAGCGGTGGGGGAGCGTGGCTGCGGTCATGCCGATCACCCCACCGACCCTTCCATCTGCAACTGGATGAGCTTGTTCATCTCGACGGCGTATTCCATGGGCAGCTCCTTCACGAGCGGCTCGATGAACCCGCCGACGATCATCGTGCTCGCCTCCGCCTCGGTGAGGCCCCGGCTCATGAGATAGAAGAGCTGCTCCTCGCCGATCTTGGAGACACTCGCCTCGTGTCCGATCGACACGTCCTGCTCTTCGATTTCGATGTAGGGGTAGGTGTCGCTGCGACTGTGCTCGTCGAGGATCAGCGCGTCACACACCACGCTCGAGCGGCTGCCGGTCGCCCCGGGCTCCACCTTCACCAGGCCCCGGTAGCTCGCCCGGCCCCCGTTCTTCGAGATGCTCTTCGAGACGATCCGGCCGGAGGTGTTGGGGGCCGCGTGCACGAGCTTCGCGCCGGCATCCTGATGCTGGCCGGCCGAGGCGAAGGCGATCGAAAGGATCTCGCCGCGGGCGCCCGGCTCCATCATGTAGACCGCGGGATACTTCATCGTGAGTTGGCTGCCGAGATTCCCATCGATCCACTCCATCGTGGCGTCCGCGTAGGCCATGGCCCGCTTCGTCACGAGGTTGTAGCAGTTGTTGGCCCACTTCTGGATGGTCGTGTACCGACAGCGACCGCCCCGCTTCACGAGGATCTCGACGACGGCGGAGTGGAGGCTCTCGGACGAGTACATCGGGGCCGTGCAGCCCTCGACGTAGTGCACG
>JBJTBO010000235.1:0-13728 GCA_046091445.1 Planctomycetaceae bacterium
AGAGATTCTTTGAGCGACGCAAGTGCCTGTGGGCATGCGACTTACGCCGAATGGAAAAATCCTGAAAATAATTCGGCCCCCTCGCGCATCGTTCTTATGCGGCCCGATGGGGGCCCGCCTGAGCACCCCGGCACATCCGACCCATGTCCTTCCCTGACGACCTCGACTGGCTGGCCCACCGCTACCTGCTCGACGAACTGTCGGCGGACGAGGCGGCGGCGTTCGAGGAGCGGCTCGGCACGGATGAGGAGGCCGCCGCGGCACTCTCCCGCTCCGTGCGGCTCATGGCGGCCGTCAGCAGTGCCCTCGATGGCGCCAGACTCGTGGCGCCAGCCCCCGCGACGCCTGTGCGCCGCCAGAAAATCCTCGCGGGCCTCACGGCCATCGCTGCCACGATCGCACTGGTCTGCGTGCTCTCCGTCAGTCAGGCCCTGAAGCCCGTCGCAGCCTCGGGCGATGCGGCGGAGCTCGTTTCGATCTGGCGAGAGTCGGCCGGAGAGGTGCCTGTCGAGAGCGACTCGCCGACGGACGACGACGAAGTGCAGGCCGTGACCGACGACGTGCCGGACTGGCTCATGGCGGCAGTCGCCCTCGACGTCCCCGAGACCGACGACGAGATTCTGGAGAACTAGTCCATGCGTCCGTGGCGCTCGCCGACCATCGTGCTTCCGGGGATCGGGTTCCTGGGCATCGCGTTCCTGGGCATCGTCACCGTGCTCGGCTCGCTCGTCGCCGTGGTGGCCGACGAGCCTGCGAAGCCGCAGGCTGCGTCGCGCGAGAAGGTCGCCCGCCGGTTCGCCGCGGAGCACCACCCCGAACTCGCCCGGCTCCTCGGCGAACTCGCGAAGCAGGACCGGAAGCAGTACGACGCGGCGATCACGGACATCCACCGGGCCATCGACCGGATGGAGAAGTATCGCGAGAAGCAGCCCGAGCGGTACGAGACCACGCTCGAGGACTGGAAGCTCTCGTCACGCATCCGGCTCGCCGTCGCCCGCATGTCGCTCACGAAGGATCCGGAGCTCGAGGCCCAGCTGCGTGAACTCGTCGCGGCACGGCAGCAGCTGCGCCTCAAGCCGTTGCGGACGGAGGCCGAGCGGATCGAGTCGCGGCTCGAAAAGATCCGCACCGCGATCGCGGAGCACGATGCGAACCCCGAGGCGGCCGTCGAGAAGGAGCTCACGGTGCTCCTCCGCTCGGTCCGCAGTGCGGAGGATCGCGTCCGCGGCAAGTCCGCCAAACCCGCCGCAGAAAAGCCCGCACCCGAAAAGCCCGCGAATGAGACCCCCGCAGCACCGGCGCCGGAAGCGTGACCGGGCTCGTGCCGCCTCGGACGACGTTGAATCTTCGGTTCCGTTGAGGAGATCATCATGACCACGCGAAGCATCGTGCCGCTCGTTCCGGCCATCACGGCCTGCCTGGCACTCGGTGTCGGCTCGATGACGCCCGTCGCAGGCGCGAGCGAGGCCGCCCCCGTGCGTCCGCGCATCGACACGCGCTACGCAGCCGACGGCGTCACGGAAGCGCCCGACTTCAGGCAGCACGTGCTGCCGCTCATCGGCCAACTCGGCTGCAACGGACGCGCCGGCCAGGGCTCCTTCCAGGGGCAGGGCGGGTTTCGGCTCTCGCTCTTCGGCTACGACTTCAAGGCCGACCATGACAACCTGCTCGCGGGGGACGAGCCGCGGACGAACATCGAGAAGCCGGTCGACAGCCTCATCCTGCTCAAGCCGCACGAGTAGGTGCCGCACGAGGGCGGTCAGCGGCTCGAGAAGGGGACGTGGCAGTACCGCGTGCTGCTCGGGTGGATCGAGGCGGGCGCGAAGGACCCGGGGGACGCAGCCGCCCGGTTCGTGCGACTCGAGCTCGAGCCCACGGAACTCGTGGCCCGGGCCAAGGGCGACACCTGGCAGCTGCGCGCCGTGGCCGTCTGGTCGGACGGCATGCGGGAGGACGTCACGCCGCTGTGCCGCTTCCAGAGCAACGACGACCAGGTGGCGACGATCGATGCCGCGGGCCTCGTGACGGCCGCCGGACCCGGTGACACCCACGTCGTGGCGTTCTACGACAACGGCGTTGTGCCCGTCCCGGTGGTGTTCCCAGTGTCCGACCGCGTTGGGCCCGCGTATCCCGACGTGCCGACCCCGACGCGGATCGACGAACTGGTGGTGGACAAGCTGCGGAAGCTCGGCGAGGTCCCCTCCGAGCCATGCACCGACACCGAGTTTCTTCGACGCGTGTCGCTCGACATCACCGGCACGCTGCCGACCGCGGCCGAGGCGACCGCCTTCACGGCCGACACGAGTCCGGACAAGCGGGCTCGCAAGATCGACGAGTTGCTCGAGCGGCCGGGCTACGCGGCCTGGTGGGCGACGAAGTTCTGCGACTGGACCGGGAACAACTCCCGCTTCAACCAGAACAAGGGACCCGATCGACAAAACGTCGTCTCCCAGCTCTGGTACGACTGGATGAAGGCGCGGATCGAGGAGAACCTGCCGTACGACCAGCTCGTGGAGCGGATCGTGCTGGCGAGAAGCCGGCTCGACGGCGAATCGTTCGAGGACTACTGCAGCCGGATGAGCGCGTTCCTCAGGAAGGACGACAAGGCGTCGTTCGCCGAGAGCCCGACGCTGCCCTACTTCTGGAGCCGCTCCAACTTCCGGACGAACGAGGAGCGGGCCCTGGGCTTCGCCTACTCGTTCCTGGGGGTGCGCATCCAGTGCGCCCAGTGCCACAAGCATCCCTTCGACCAGTGGACGAAGGACGACTTCGACCGCTTCGAGAACTTCTTCGCGCGGGTGAAGTTCGGCCCGGGTCCGGACACGAAAAAGCCGACCGACGAGATGCTGACCGCGCTCGACGTGTCGAAGAGCCTCAAGGGCAACAAGCTCGAGCAGGAGCTCGCGAAGCTCGCCGGCGAGGGGAAGGTGGTCCCGTTCTCCGAGACCTACGTCACTCCGCCGCCGAAGCCGGTCGACGCCAAGGCGATCGCCCGCCTCGAGAAGCAGAAGGGGCAGGAGAAGGAGAAACAACGGTCGAAGCTGCTCGCCGGACGCACGGCCACGGTGCTCGGGGGTGAGGAGTCGCGCATCGACGAGCTCGAGGATCCGCGCGAGGTGCTGATGGACTGGATGCGGGACGACGGCAATCCCTACTTCGCCCGGGCGATCGTCAATCGCGTGTGGGCCTCCTACTTCAACGTGGGCATCGTCGAACCGCCCGACGACCTCAGCCTCGCGAACCCGCCGAGCAACGAGCCGCTGCTCGATCACCTGGCCGACGGGTTCCGGGCGCACGGCTTCGATCTCAAGTGGCTCCATCGCGAGATCGCCTCGAGCCGGACGTACCAGACCAGCTGGCGACCCAACGAGACGAACCGTCTCGACGAGCGGAACTTCGCCCGGGCCGTCGGCCGCCGGATTCCCGCCGAGGTCGTCTACGACGCGATCAAGATTGCGACGGCGAGCGACGCGGAAGCCGCCAAGCTCCAGTCGAGCCTCAAGGGACGCGCGATCGCCGACCCGATCGTGACGCCGCGGGGCAACGCCTATGCTTTAACGGTATTCGGTCGCTCGATCCGGGAGAGCAACTGCGACTGCGACCGGTCGATGGAGCCCGGTCTGCTCCAATCGGTCTTCCTGCAGAACGACTTCGAGGCGCTCGCGCTCATCGACCGGCAGGGCGGCTGGCTCGACGGGGCCGTGCCGCAGGCGAAGGCCAAGGCGGCGGAGCGCGACGCCTCCGTGGCGGAGGTGCGGAACCTGCAGGCGAAGATCGCCGCGCTGGAAGAGGAGCTCGCGGCGGCCCGCGAGGAGGGGGAGAAGGGCGAGGTCAAGAAGATCGAGCAGCGGCTGGCATCGCTCCGCAAGCGGCTCGCGGTCGCCGGAGACGAGGTGCCGGGCAAGCCGCGGCGACCCGCCACGACGCCCGAGCAGGATGAGGCCCGATTCGACGAACTGGTGAAGGAGGCCTATCTCCGGACGCTCACGCGTCCGCCCACACCCGAGGAGGAGGGCCGGGCCGCGTCGTATCTCGCCGAGGTTCGCGATCTCCGCACCGCCACACGCGACCTGCTCTGGGCCCTGCTCAACACCAAGGAGTTCGTCGTCAATCACTGACCTGCCGGGGGCCGACCGTCGTCCGGGCTCGCCTGGGCGGGAGCGGCGGACCATGCACGCTCGTTCGACCCACGTCCCGCGCCCGAATCCGCTTCGAGAACATCGTCACCCACACGCGAAAGGAATGATGCACCCATGGCACTCCACACCACCTGCGACGGCGTCCGTCGCCGCGACTTTCTCCGCGTCGGCGCGCTCGGCACGTCGAGCGTCACGCTCGCAAACTGGCTGCGCTGGACGGAGGCCGCCGAGGCGCGGGGCGGAACGGCCAGGGCGAAGTCCAAGGCCGCCATCTTCGTGAACCTCGCCGGAGGGCCTTCGCATCTCGACACGTTCGATCCGAAGCCCGAGGCACCGGACGAATACCGGGGTGAATTCGCCACGATTCCCACGAGCGTGCCGGGCATCCATGTCTCCGAGCACCTTCCGAAACTCGCCGCCTGCATGGATCGCTTCGCGATCCTCCGTGGCATCACGCACTCGCTGGCCGCCCACGAGCTGGGGTCCCAGTACGTGAACACGGGCAATCGTCCGATCCCGTCTCTCGAGTTTCCGAGCTCCGGCGCCGTGGTCCGCAAGGAGCTCGGCGGCCCGGAGGAGCTGCCGCTGAACGTCGCCATTCCGCGCAGCGCCCAGGGGGCGGGCTACCTCGGCGTCCGGTACTCCGCGCTTGCCACCGGCTCGACGCCGCAGGCCGGACAGCCCTATGCCGTGCGCGGCATCTCGCTGGGGAGCGGCCTCACCGTGACCGACGTGCGGCGCCGGCAGCGGCTGCTCGAGGACCTGGACCGCACGTTCCACGATCTCGAGAAGGACAGCCAGCTCATGGACGGCCTCGACCGGTTCAGCGAGCAGGCGCACACGATCATCACCTCACCGCGGGCCCGGGAGGCTTTCAACACGGCGCTCGAGTCGCCCACGTTCACCGAGCCGTTCGGCGAGAGCACGTTCGGCCAGAGCTGCCTGCTGGCCGTGCGGCTCGTGGAGTCGGGCGTGCCCTTCGTGTCGATCCAGTCGGGTGGCTGGGACACGCACAACGACAACTGGACGAACCTGAAGACGAAGCTCCTGCCGCCGTTCGATACCGGGTTGGCGGCGCTCCTCGTCGGCCTGGAGCAGAAGGGGCTCCTCGACTCCACCGCCGTGTACGTCACCGGTGAATTCGGTCGGACACCGAAGATCAACAAGGAGCGGAACGGCCGGGATCACTACGCCCGCGCCATGTTCATGCTCATGGCCGGCGGCGGTGTGCGGGGCGGACAGGTCATCGGCGAGACCGACGAGAAGGGGCAGGCGCCGGTCGGCCCCGCGCGGGCTCCGGACGACGTCGCCGCCTCCTTCTATCACACCCTCGGCATCGATCCGAAGCAGGAGTACCAGACCAGCACCGGCCGGCCGGTGATGATCGTGCGAGACGGCACGGTCATTCCCGAACTCTTCGGCTGAGGCCCGCTCAGCCCACCCGATTGGGAGAGACGACGATCACGGCCCTCCGACCGTCGCTGTGCCACGGATCTCCCGTCAGGTTCCGCCGCGGAGCCTGGCGGGAGCATGCTCCCACGCCCCCGACGTAGCCCGTGGCGGCGAGGCGGCCGGCGAGCGTGAGATCCTCGACGCAGTAGTCTCGGGACTCGTCGACGTCCGGGTCGATGCGGTGGGTCGTGAGGTTCCACGCCTTCGTCGTGAACCGCACTCCGATGTCGCGGCTCACCTGGCCGACCCACACGGGCCGGCCGGCGAACGCGAGCGTCGAGAGCCAGAGTCGCAGGTGGATGCGCTCGTTGATCGAGTGCCGCGTGCGCTGCAGCGCGATGTCCTGGGCCCGCCCGAAGAGGTGCAGCGCGCTCACCGGCGAGTAGCGGTAGCTCGACCCCAGCAGAAAGGCCTTCACGGTCTTCCAGCACGTGGCCAGCGTGATCGTCTCGCTCTCGTCCCAGCGGGCGGCGAACGCGCCGAGGACGGCGGGAAACTCGCCGATCACGACCAGATTGACGGGATCGCCCTCGCGGGTCTCGCGCGCGTTGGTCGTGGTGGCGGGCATCCGCTCGAGCCGCTCGACGAGGTCGGGAAGGCCGACGGTCTCGACCGTCGACGCGGGCACGATTTCGTCGAAGTCCCTGCGCAGGTAGTCGGCCGCGAGGCCCGGCACGGACACGGTGAAGGTCAGGTCCACGACGGGCCGTGGCGCGGCGGCGTGGGCCAGGATGTCGGCGGTGGACGTGGCCCCGGTGCGCTCGACGATCTCGCGGATGTCGCCGGCCGGCACGAGCCGGACGTGGATGACCTTCGTGCCGAGGTCGAGCGTCGTGAAGACGAAGCCCTCCGCGGACCCACCCGCTGGAATCGGTCCGAGCCGAAAACCCCGTTCACGGAAGAGGTCGTCCATCCGGTCGTTCGCGCGTCGGGCGGTCACGAGCTTGAGCGGCACCAGCAGCAGGAACGGGAGAAAAAGCCAGCCGAGCAGGCCGAAGGCGGAGAGACGTCTCAGGATCGAGAAGTGCACCGACGCCGCGGCCTCGAGCGGGGTGAAGTAGCGCGGGTCGATGCCCACGAGCTGCAGGCGCAGCGGTTCCGGTGAACGATTCTCGACGCGCAGGAACACCGGCTGGATGCCGCGACGGGCGAGATCGACGCCGAACAGGTCACGGCTCTCGTGGCCGCCGAGTACGGCGACGGTGACGGCCGCCTGGGGACCCTCCTGCGTCTGCGCCCGCTCCATGAACCTGGTCACGGACGGATCGGGCGCGTAGGGCGTGATGACGAGATGCCATGCGCGTCGGAGAAGGGCCGAGATCATCGCCCGCAACCTACCGCAGCGACGCGGGAGGGACCACCAGCGCACCGCCCGCGCGTCCGAACGAAGGCGTGAGAAGGGAAGGGGTTGCCCGTTCCCTCGAGACGGCGTTGCTGACCACCGCAGGCAGGATGCCGGAGCGCCGTCAGCATCGAGTGAGCGAAGCCCACGATGGGCGTAGCGAACGTCCGGCGAGAGGGTACGGGCAACCCCGACCGCCGGCTCTCGCTGCCCGCGCGATGGGTGACGGCGCCGTCGTGGGCGAAAAAATGCCCGCCGGGGCCACGGATGGCCCGGCGGGCACGAATCGAATCCGCGCGGGATCGGGTCGTCGTTACTCGACGAGATTGCAGGACGCCTCGACGACGGCCTTGATCTTGTCATCGGTCAGGCCGCCCTTGGCGAAGGCATGGTTCGCCTTGACCGTGCCGCCCTTGTAGCACACGACCGTGACGTCGGCGTCCGGGGCGATCTTGAACTCCGGCGGGCCGTGCTGCGCGTCCTCCGGGACGACGAAGGCGATCCGCTTGATGCCGTGCTTCGCGACGAAGTCGGCCGAGGCCTTCTTCATGGCGTCGGCATCGGTGCCGATCATGTTCACGAAGCTCGTGAGCTTCTCCGACTGGTGCTCCTCGACCTCCTCCTCGATCTTCTTGAGGAGCTTGGCGAGCTTCTCGTCGGCCGACCTCGCGAACACCATCACCACGGGCCGCTGGCCCATCTTGCACCGGTAGCAGAGCGACTTCCCGTCGTCCACGCCGTCATCGGGATTGCCCGTGACCTTCGTCACGATGAAGGCCCCCACCGAGTCACCCACCTGTGGACCGCTGGTCACCTCGGCCCGGGCGACGCATGCCGCGCCGAACGCGAGCACCATCGCCGTCGTGATTGCGAATCGCATGTCGAAATCTCCTCTGGGAACGGACGCCGCCATTTCCTTGGGACGGACCGGCCGCTTGTTCACCGTAGACTACCGCCGGTACGATCCGAGCGGCAACTTTCCCGACGCGTCGCGATCGCGCGCGGCGGTTCCCCGGATTTTCGCCGCCCCGGAGCGTGAGAAACCGATGTCGACCGTCGTGAGCGAGCGCCGCAGGCAGAGCCCGCCGATTCGGCAGACGCAGCTGTTCATCGACGGCCAGTGGACGCCGTCGCGCAGCGGCAATACGTTCACCACCATCGATCCCGCCACCGAGGAGGTGATCGCACAGGTCGCGGAGGGGGACGCGGCCGACGTCGAGATGGCCGTGCGGGCGGCGCGACGGGCGTTCGACGAGGGGCCCTGGCCGCGGATGAACGCCCGGGAGCGGGGCCGGATCATGCTGCGACTGGCCGACCTCATCGAGGCGGAGATCGACGAACTTGCCGCGCTCGAGGCCCTCGACAACGGCAAACCGGTCCGCGACGCGCGAACGGGCGACATCCCGCTGGCCCTCGACTGCCTGCGCTACTACGCGGGCTGGGCCGACAAGATCCACGGGCAGACGATCCCGATCAACGGAGACTACTTCTGCTACACGCGGCGCGAGCCGGTCGGCGTGGCCGGCCAGATCATCCCGTGGAACTTTCCGATCCTGATGGTCGCGTGGAAGTGGGGACCCGCGCTGGCGGCCGGCTGCACGATCGTGATGAAGCCGGCGGAGCAGACGCCGCTGACGTGCCTGCGGCTGGCGCGGCTGGCGCAGGAGGCGGGCGTGCCCGACGGCGTGATCAACGTGGTCCCGGGCTACGGCCCGACGGCGGGGGCGGCGATCGTGCGGCATCCGGGGATCGACAAGGTCGCCTTCACCGGATCGGGCGAGACCGCGCAGATCATCATGCGTCAGGCCGCCGACCACCTGAAGCGGCTCACGTTCGAGCTCGGCGGCAAGAGCCCCAACATCGTCTTCGCCGATGCCGACCTCGACGCGGCGGCCGCGGGCGCGCACGTCGGCATCTACCTCAACCAGGGCCAGTGCTGCTGCGCGGGATCACGGCTTTTCGTCGAGGACCGGATCCACGACGCCTTCGTCGAGCGGGTGGTGGCCGAGAGCCGCAGCCGGCGCGTGGGGGACCCGTTCGATCCCGCCACCCAGCAGGGGCCGCAGGTCGACCGGGCCCAGTTCGACAAGATCATGGGCTACGTCGAGGCGGGCCGTCGGGAGGGGGCGACGCTCGCCACCGGCGGAGGGCGGGTCGGCGCGCGAGGCTTCTTCATCGAGCCGACCGTGTTCACGAACGTGCGCGACGAGATGGCGATCGCGCGTGAGGAGATCTTCGGACCGGTGCTCTCGGTGCTCAGGTTCTCGGACGTCGACGAGCTGATCCGCCGCGCGAACGCCACGTCGTTCGGCCTGGCCGCCGCCGTCTGGACGCGCGACGTGGGGCGGGCGCACGCCGTCGCGCGGCGGCGGCGGGCCGGTACCGTCTGGGTCAACTGCTATGACGTGTTCGACGCCGCGGCGCCCTTCGGGGGCTTCAAGCAGTCGGGCTTCGGGCGCGAGCTCGGTGAGAAGGGGCTCGAGCCCTACCTCGAGCACAAGACGGTGACGGTGAGCCTGGCGTAACGCCTGCGAAAGGGGCCGTGCTGCATCATGGGAAGGGTGACCACCGGCGGCGGCTGGCGCGCCGTGCTCTACACGTTCAAGAAGGCCCGCGAGGCGGGCGGGCTCTGGGCGCTCTGGAAGGCCATGCGCTCGAAGAATGCCTGCAAGACCTGCGCCCTCGGCATGGGTGGCCAGGCCGGCGGCATGGTGAACGAGGCGGGGCACTTTCCGGAGGTCTGCAAGAAGTCGTTCCAGGCGATGGTCGCGGACATGCAGGGCGCCGTGAAGCCCTCCTTCTTCGAGACCTACTCGATTCCACAGATGCGGCTCTTCTCACCTCGCGAGATGGAGCACTCGGGCCGCCTCGTGCAGCCGGTGATCCTCGAGAAGGGATCGCAGCACTACCGGCCGCTGCCGTGGGGCGAGGCGATGGAGCGGATCGCGGCGCGACTGACGCGGACCGCACCGGCCGAGAGCTTCTTCTACTTCAGCGGTCGTTCGAGCAACGAGGCGGGCTTTCTCCTGCAGCTCTTCGCCCGCCTCTACGGCACGAACCACGTCAACAACTGCTCCTTCTACTGCCACCAGGCCAGCGGGGTGGGGCTGGCGAGCGTGATCGGCAGCGGCGCGGGCACGATCTCCCTCGACGACATGGAGAAGTCGGACTTCGTCATGCTCATCGGCGGCAACCCGGCGAGCAATCATCCGCGCATGATGCGCACGCTCATGACCGTGCGACGGCGACGCGGCAAGGTCGTGGTCGTCAATCCGATCGTCGAGACCGGGCTCGTGAACTTCTCGGTGCCGAGCGATCCGTGGGCCCTCTTCTTCGGCGCCGAGATCGCGAGCACCTACGTGCAGCCGTGGGTCGGAGGCGACCTCGCGCTCGTCTACGGGCTCATGAAGCGGCTGCGGGAGATGCAGGCCGAGTCGCCGCGGGCCGCCGCGGACGACGCGATCGTGGACGAGGGCTTTCTCCGCGAACGCTGCACGGGCTGGGCCGAGCTCGCCGCCCGGCTCGACGGCCTCGCATGGGACGACGTCGTGGCGAAGAGCGGCGTCGCGAAGCCCGTCATCGACGACCTCGCCCGCCAGTATGCCGCGGCCAAGCGGGCCGTCTTCGCCTGGACGATGGGCGTGACGCACCACCTCCATGGCGCGGCGACCGTGCAGGCGATCGCCGCCCTCGCCCTCATGCGCCGCATGGTGGGCCGGCCGGGGGCGGGGCTTCAGCCGATCCGGGGCCACTCCAACATCCAGGGTATGGGGACGGTGGGCGTCACGCCCACGCTCAAGAAGGCGATCTTCGACCGGCTCGAGCGACACTACGGCGTGGCGCTTCCCACGATGAAGGGCTACGACACGCTCGACTGCCTGGAGGCGGCCGACCGGGGCGAGATGCGCTTCGCCCTCTGCCTCGGGGGCAACCTCTGGGGCGCGAGCCCCGATGCGACGTTCGCCGGTCGGGCGATGGGCAAGATCGACACCGTCGTCTACCTGAGCACGTCGCTGAACACCGGCCACGCGGGCGGCCTCGGCGCCGAGGAGACGATCATCCTCCCCGTGCTCGCGCGGGACGAGGAGCCGGAGCCCTCCACGCAGGAGAGCATGTTCAGCTACGTCCGGCTCTCGGACGGCGGCCCGCCGCGGCACGTCGGGCCGCGCGCGGAGGTCGAGATCATCGCCGATCTCGCCAGCCGCGTGCTCGGCGAGGGGGGACCGGTCCGCTGGCGGGACATGGCCCACACCCGCCCCAACCGGCGGGCGATCGCGGCGATCGTGCCCGGCCTCGAGCAGATCGCCGAGATCGACCGCACGCGGCAGGAGTTCTCGATCCCGGGGCGGGCGCTCGACACGCCGCATTTCCCGACCGACGACGGCCGCGCGCATCTCGTCGTTCACGACCTGCCCCGGGCTCCCGCCGGCCTCATGCTCATGACCATTCGCAGCGAGGGGCAGTTCACCACCGTCGTCTACGAGGAGGAGGATCTCTACCGCAACCAGACGCGTCGGGACATCGTCCTCGTCCATCCCGACGACATCACCCGCTACGGCCTCACGGCCGGAGGTCGCTGCCGGATCTCGAGCACGGCGGGCGAGATGCGGGGCCGGATCGTGTCGGCCTTCGAGCAGATCCGACCGGGATGCGTGGCGATGTACTACCCGGAGTGCAACGTGCTCGTGCCGAAGTCGGCCGACCCGCTCTCGCGGACGCCCGCGTACAAGAGCATCGCCGTCACGCTGGCTCCCGACGACGCGACGGTCGCCGCCCCGCGTCTCCAGCCGGAACTGGTCGCGGCCGGCACGCCCCGCGACGCGATGCAGCAGTGCGGCTGACCGCTCCCCGGCAGACCTATTCGAAGAGCGACTTCTGCTCGGCGGCCGTCAGGCGTCGCCGGGGCCTCGCCTGCGGCGACGCGCCGTCGGCCTCCAGGGCGAGGAGCAGGTCGCGGGCGTGCCCGGCCCCGTCATCGATCGCGCCCGCCAGCCGCGCGACATGCACGCCCCAGCTGCGATCGGCCGCCCCCGGCGCGACGCGGTGGAGAAAGACGAGCCGGTCGCCGTCGCGGTGGACGAGCACCTGGGCGTTGCCGACGCCGGGCAGGCGCTCGAGCGCGGCGAGCTGGAGGTAGTGGGTCGCGAACAGCGTGCGACATCCCACCCGCGCCTGCAGGTGCTCCACGACCGCCTGCGCGATGGCGAGGCCGTCGTGCGTGCTCGTGCCCCGTCCCACCTCGTCGAGGATGACGAGGCTGCGGGCGGTCGCGCGATTGAGGATGCGTGCCGTCTGCTCCATTTCGACCAGGAACGTGCTCGCCCCGCGGGCGAGGTCGTCGCCGGCGCCGATCCGCGCGAAGAGCCGATCGACGACGCCCACGCGGGCCCGCGCCGCGGGCACGAAGCTGCCTGTCTGGGCCAGCACCGTGACGAGCGCGGCCTGGCGGATGAACGTGCTCTTGCCGCCCATGTTCGGTCCCGTGACGAGCAGAATCGCCGGGCCTGCCGGGGTGGCGGTCTCGTTTCCGGTGCGGGCCTCGAGTGCGAGGTCGTTCGCCACGAGGGAGCCGGCCGGGAGCATCTCCTCGAGGACCGGGGGGCGTCCCGCCTCGCCCACGAGCCCGCCGGCCGCATCGACCTCGGGCCGCACCCAGCCACGCGATCGGGCCACGACCGCGAGCGACACGAGCGCGTCGAGGTCGGCGATCACGGCCGCCGCGCGGTCGAGCCACGCGCGCTCCGCGGCGACGAACTCGCGGAGCGCGTCGAGCAGGACGATCTAGCGCCGCACGGCCTCTTACTCGGCGCAGAGCACCTGTAGCAGCCGCTCGTCGAGCTCGGGCGTCGTGTAGCGCTCGGCGTTCTTCACCGTCTGCTTGCGGACGTAGTCGGCCGGCACTCGCGCCGCATGCGTGCGTCCGACCTCGAGGAAGAAGCCGAACACGCGGTTGTACCCCACCTTGAGCGACGCGATGCCGGTGCGTTCGATCTGCGCCGCCTGATAACGGGTGATCCACTCCTTGCCGCCGCTGGCAAGTTCGACGAGTTCGTCGAGGGCGGTGTCGAAGCCGGGGCGGATGAAGCCGCCCTCGCGGTGATGGATCGGACAGCCGTCGCGCAGCGTGCGGGCGACCCGCTCGGCGACGTCCGCGCAGGGATCGATCGCCCCTCCGAGCGATCCGAGAAGCCCGTTGCAGGGCGCGAGCCGCTCCCGGAGCGACGGGAGCACCGCGGCGGCACGGCCGATGCGCTCGAGATCGCGCGGTCACGGGCCGGGCCGGCCCGTGACCGCGCGGCCGATGAGCCGTTCGAGGTCGCCCACGTCCGCGAGCGATTCGGCCAGCCCGGCCGCGAGCGACGGGTCGTCCACGAGGGCCGCCACGGCGTCGAGCCGCGCGTCGATGGCGGCGACGTCGACGAGCGGTGCCACGAGCCAGTCCGCCAGACGCCTGGCCCCGAGCGGAGTCCGCGTGCGATCGAGCACGCCGACGAGCGAGCCCTCGCGTCGGCCGGTGGCGGCGGCGCGGACGAGTTCGAGGCTGCGGCGCGTGGCCTCGTCGATCTCCATCCGGTGCCCGGGTCGCCAGGCGCCGAGCGTCTCGATGCGCGTGACGGCCGCCGGCTCGTTCTCGGAGAGGTAGGCCACCACGCCGCCGGCCGCCGCCAGCGCCGGGGCGTCCGTCCCGCGGTCGAAGCCGAGCCCCTCGAGGCGGCGGCCCCCGAGCGCGCGGCCGAGCGCGTCCGCGACGGCGGCGTCGTCGAACCACCAGTCCGGCCGGACGGTCACCGGGCA
>JBJTBO010000236.1:0-5063 GCA_046091445.1 Planctomycetaceae bacterium
CCGTGGCGACCGTGATGCTGCCGGGGCTGCGCCCGAGCAGGCGATGCTCGAAGGAGGCGGCGGCATGGGCCACCTGGCGGGCGAGTCGGGCGGTGGAGTGGGCTGTCATGGCGTCGTGGATCACGCGGTCCTGGGCGGCGAACAGATCCGGCACAAACGAAAAAAGCCGGCGGAAAAGGGCCCCCGGTGCGGGAACGCTTTCACGCCGGCTTACGCTGCGACGGACCCCCCGGCACGCGACCGGGTTGCCCCTCGACTCGTCTTCCGTCCGTCGTCATCGCTGACGACATCGGCGGCCAAAGGCCACCGCA
Organism: Planctomycetaceae bacterium; assembly: GCA_046091445.1. Taxonomy (GTDB): domain Bacteria; phylum Planctomycetota; class Planctomycetia; order Pirellulales; family UBA1268; genus QWPN01. Next base: position 312 of record JBJTBO010000236.1, read on the forward strand.
CCCCGTCGCCTCGACACGTGCCTGCGCACGGCCTCTGCTCTCAGGATCGCGGGATTCTATTTTGCGAATCTGGGCAACGCAAGAAAGATGCGCTGTGTAGGCGTTTTGGGGCGACGTGATGCCGGTCTTCTTTCGGGCCGGCTGCAATGCCGCCGCCGGCGTCCGGTCCTCCGCGCGTCCAAGGCGGTCCGGCACCGACCGCCGCCAGCGCGCCGCGAACATCGAGCATGCCGCCGGTGACGGTGCGGCCCGCATGCGATGCGATCGGCCGCGTCGAGCCCAGCAGGGCGGCCCGCATCGCGTCGACCGTGATTCCAGGACGGGCGGCGGCAAGGAGCGCGATCGCCCCGCTGACATGGGGTGCCGCCATCGACGTGCCGGACAGGGTGCCCGTCCCTCCCCCCGGCCAGGTCGAGACGACGAGCGTGCCGGGGGCCGCGAGATCAACCCGTGTCGTGCCCCAGTTGGAGAGCCGAGCCAGATCGCCGTCCGGAGATGCCGCCGCGACGTTGATGACGTTGGCGAGGTCATAGGCTCCCGGATACCGCGGCGTCGCATCGACGTCGCTGCCCTGATTGCCGGCCGCGGAGACGAACATGATCCCGGCCTCACCGAGGGCCCGGATTCGTGATTCCATCACGCCCGAGTACCCCGCCGGGGCATCCCAGCTGTTGTTGGTCGCCACGATGGAGACGCCGTGATCGCGCCGCATGCGCGTCGCGTAGTCGAGCGCCGCCAGCACCGCCGCGGTCGATCCTGCCCCGCGGTCGTCCTGCACCCGCAGGATCATCAGCGACACCTCCCACGCCACCCCGGTGACGCCGCGCAGGTTGTTGCCGACCGCGCCGATGATCCCGGCAACGTGCGTGCCATGGCCGAATCCGTCCTGTGGCACGGCATCCCCTGCGACGAAGTCCCACCCGTGCACGTCATCGACGAAGCCATTGGCATCGTCGTCGATGCCGTTACCGGCGATCTCGCCCGGATTGCGCCAGAGATTGGCGACGAGGTCCGGATGCGTGAGGTCCACGCCGGAATCGATGACGGCCACGACCGCGGAACGCGATCCCGTCGTCACGTCCCAGACCGCGACCGCCGGCGGCGCTGACCGTCCGACCTGCGGCCGCTCGCACCCGGTTGCACAAATCGTGCCGCTGACGTCGAATCGGGCCTTGGGCGACGGAGCCGGGCGATGAAGCGTGCGAGCACACAGGCGGCGGGAGAGCGATCCCGCGGGGGCCAGGGCCACGACCTGGAGACCGCGATCGAGGGTCTCGGGATCTTCTACCTCGGCCGCGCGGTCGACGAGGCATCGGGCGAGGTCACCGCCGCGCCCTTGCTGGTCGATGCCCGCCGCTTCACGACGCACGCCGTCTGCGTCGGCATGACCGGCAGCGGCAAGACGGGGCTGCTCGTCGGCATGGTCGAGGAGGCCGCGCTCGACGGCATCCCGGCGCTCGTCATCGACCCGAAGGGGGACCTCGCGAACCTCCTGCTCTCGTTTCCATCTCTCGAGCCGTCCGATTTCCTGCCCTGGATCGAACCGGACGCGGCCTCTCGGGCGGGCATCTCGGTCGAGGACCGCGCCCGGCGCACCGCACGCACCTGGGCCGAGGGGCTCGCCGCCTCGGGCCAGTCGGCCGACCGCATTCGCCGGCTGCACGCGGCCGCCGACATGGCGATCTACACGCCCGGCAGCCGCGCCGGCAGACCGCTTGCGATGCTCGGCAGCATGGAGCCGCCCGATGGTGACGCGGGCGACGACCCGGAGGTGCGTCGCGAACGGATCGAATCGCTGGTCTCCGGGATCCTCGCACTGGCCGGTGTCGACGGCGACCCCGGCACCAGCCGTGAGCACGTCCTTTTGTCGGCGATCGTCGACGCGCTCTGGAAGAGCGGCCAGCGGGTCGACTTCGGCACGCTCGTGCGGTCCCTGCCGGCACCGCCGATCGAGCGGGTGGGCTTTCTCGAGCTCGAAAACTTCTTTCCCGCAGGCGACCGCTTCCAGCTCGCCACGCGGCTCAATACCGTGGCGGCCGCCCCGGGGTTCGAGGCCTGGCTCGACGGCGAACCCCTCGACGTCGGACGCCTCCTCTGGACCCCCTCGGGCAAGCCGCGGGTCGCGGTCGTGTCGATCGCGCACCTCGCCGAGCCGCAACGCATGGCGTTCGTCACGCTGCTCGCCGGGGCGACCGTCGCCTGGATGCGCTCGCAGGGCGGCACGTCGTCGCTCAAGGCCCTCTTCGTGATGGACGAGGTGTTCGGCTATGTGCCGCCGACCGCGAATCCGCCCAGCAAGACGCCGATTCTCACGCTCATGAAGCAGGCGCGTGCCTACGGGCTCGGCGTCGTGCTGGCGACGCAGAATCCGGTCGATCTCGACTACAAGGGCCTGTCCAACGCCGGCCTCTGGTTTCTCGGCCGGCTCCAGACCGCCTGCGACAAGGCGCGGGTGCTCGAGGGACTCGAGGGGGCGGCGGCGAGTGCGGGGGGATCGTTCGACCGCAGCCGGTTCGATCGGCTCCTCTCGGGCCTGGGGCAGAGACGGTTTCTCATGCACTCGGTCCACGGCGACGAGGAGACGCTCTTCCAGTCGCGCTGGACGATGGCCTACCTGCGTGGTCCGCTCCTCCGCGAGGAGATCCGGCGGCTGTCGGCGGCAGCGTCCGGCGTCGTGGACGGGCCGCCGGAATCCGCGGCGCGGTCGTCTCCGGCGGCGTCGACCGGTGGCCCGACGCGTGGTGGACCACGACCGATCCTGCCGCCGGCGGTGAAGGAGGTCTTCCTCGCGCCCCGGGCACCGCTCGCGCCCGACGAGCCGGTGCACTACGAGCCTGCCATCCTCGCGCGGGCCCGTGTCCGCTATGCGACGCGCAGTCCACGGATCGACGTCGATCGCGACGTGATCCGCATCGCACCGGCAGGCGACACCCTCGGCGAATCGGCGTGGGAGGCCGGCGACGAGCTCGCGGCGGCGCCGGAGATCGAGGTGGCCCCCCGCGCCGGGACGTTCGCGTCGGTGCCGGCGGCATTGTCCGGGCCGCGCGGCTACGCCTCGCTCGGGGCGTCCCTCAAGGGCTGGCTGGGCCGCACCGCGCGGCTCTCCGCCTGGCGGGCCCCTGCGATCGAGGCCATCTCCGAACCGGGCGAGACGGAGGGCGCGTTCCGCGCGCGGATCGCCCATCGCGTGCGCGAGTGGCGTGATGCCGAACTCGAGAAGGTGCGGACGCGGCACGCCACGAAGCTGGCCGGGCTCTCCGATCGGATCGAGCGGGCGAGGCAACGGGTCGAGAAGGAGAAGGCCGAGGCGAAGAGCCAGTCGGTGCAGACCTACGTGTCGATCGGCTCCGCCGTGCTGGGGGCCCTGCTTGGCCGGCGACGTCTCTCGTCCACGACGATCGGCAAGGCGGCCACCTCGATGCGAACCGCGAGCCGTGCGGCCCGGCAGCAGGCAGACGTGGCCCATGCCGAGGAGAGCCTCACGTCGCTCGAGGAGAAGCGACGGCTCCTGGAGGAGGAGGTGGAGGCGGAACTCGAACAGATCCGGCTCGAGTCCCAGCCGGAACGGATCGCGCTCGAGCCCCTCGAGATTCCCGCGCTCAAGTCCGGCGTCACGGTGGATGACGTCGTCCTGGCCTGGGTGCCGGCGGAGCCCGTGCGGGCCGAGCGACCGAGCGTCGCCTCGAGGCCCTGGGGCTGAGCCACGTGCGTGAAATCGTCCTGGTCGACTGTCCCGACGAGGTGGGCCTCATCCACCGGATCACCGGCGTGCTCGAGCGGGCCCGTCTCAACATCGAGTCGAACCACGAGTTCGTCGATCCGCTCGCCCGCCACTTCTTCTTCCGGGCGGAGGTCGCCGCGACGACGCCGGCCGCGCCGACCCCGGCTGCCGACCTGCGGGAATCGCTGGCGGCCGTGCTTCCCCGGGCGGCCCGCGTGCGCGTCAGCCGTGAGGAACGCCGGCCGCTCGTCGTGCTCGCCAGCCGCGAGCCGCACTGCCTCGGCGAACTGCTCCTGCTCGACGCGGTGGGTGAACTGCCCGGCCGCATCGTGGCCGTGGTCTCGAACCATGACGCGCTCGGCGATCTCGTGGCCAGGTTTTCCGTACCGTTCCACCACGTCCCCGTGCGCGATGGCGCCCCACGGGAGGCGCACGAGGCCGCGCTCGAGGCCGTGATCGACCCGTACGCCCCGGCCTACCTCGTGCTCGCGCGCTACATGCGGGTGCTCTCCCCCGCCTTCGTCGGCCGGCGCTCCGACAGGATCGTGAACATCCACCACTCCTTCCTGCCGGCGTTCGCCGGGGCGAGCCCCTACCGGCAGGCCTTCGCGCGAGGTGTGAAGCTCATCGGCGCCACCGCACACTTCGTCACGGCCGAGCTCGACGCCGGGCCGATCATCGCCCAGGACGTCATCGGCGTGGACCACACCTACACGCCGGAGCGGATGGCCCAGGCGGGCCGCGACGTGGAGAAGCTCGTGCTCGCGCGGGCGGTGCGGCTGGTGCTCGAGGAGCGGGTGTTTCTCCACGGGGGCCGCACGGTCGTCTTCGCCTGACGGTACGAGGGCGGGCGTGCCGGCGGGATCGGCCCGACCGTGGGTCGGCTCAGTCGGCGTCGCGCATCGAGCGATGGCACCGCACGCACTTCATCGTGACGTCCATCCAGGCGACCAGCGCGGCGTCGAGGTTCTCGGCATCGGCGGCCGCGCGGAGCGTGTCGCACGACCGCCGGAACTCGGCGCTCTGCCGCA
>JBJTBO010000237.1:0-20536 GCA_046091445.1 Planctomycetaceae bacterium
TCGGCGTTCTGCATGTGCGTGAACGCGATCGAATTGGCGACCGAGATCGTCGGCACGTAGAGCAGCGAGTGCACGAGCATGAGCGCGAAGAACAGCGGAAAATCCTTCGCCCAGTACATGCCGAGGATCGCCAGGCCGCCGACGAGATGACTGAAGGCCATGAACTTCTCGGCGGAGAACGTCCGGTCGGCGAACTGGCTCGAGAAGAAGATGCCCACGATCGAGGCGATCGCGAAGGCACTGCCGACCCAGGCGATCTGCGCACCGGTGAAGCCCAGGCCGCCGTCCTCCCTCGAGGCCCCCATGTAGCCCCAGATGAGCGGCAGCCACGCCCCCCAGATCACGAACTCGAGCACCATCATCAACCAGAGTCGGAAGGTCGGGGCCGGTGCCGCGGTATGGGTGGTATTCGTGGTATTCATGGTCTTCATGGGGCGAAGGATACCAGCGTTCCCCGCGGATTTCGACGGCGTGGACCCCCGGCGGGATGAGCCTCGGCCAGACCATCCCCGGCGGGCCACGCCGTCAGGCCGTGCGGACTCACGACCGTGTCTTGAGGTCGGCCAGTCCGCCGTCCACGCCGAGCACCTGTCCCGTCACCCACGTCTGGGCCGGGTCGAGCAGAAACACGATCGCCCGCGCCACGTCTCCCGGCTCCCCCAGCCGGCCGAGCGGGTGCATGCCGATCGACGCCTTCTCGGCGAGCTCGTTCGACACGATCCCGCTCGCCAGGGGTGTGCGGACGAGCCCCGGCGCCACGGCATTGAACCGGATTCTCTGCCGCGCGTACGTCGCGGCCGCCGACCGCACGAGTCCGATGATGCCCGCCTTGGCGGCCGCGATCGCCTCGTGGTTGGCCAGGCCGATGCGGGCCGCCGCGCTCGAGACGAGCACGACGGAGCCGCCCGACTCGCGCATCAGCCGGCCGGCGGCCCGAACGCATCCGAAGGCGCTCGTCAGGTTGACGGAGATCGTCGCCGCCCACTCGGCCGCCGTCGTGAGGTGGGCCGGCTTGAGCAGGATGGATCCCGCGCAGCAGACAATGCCATCGAGGCCGCCGAGCGCCGCCGCGGCGGCGTCGGCACACGCATCGACGCCGTCGAGGTCCGCGGCGTCGACCGTGCCGCTCGGCATGCCGATCTCGGCTCCGAGGGCCGAAAGCCCGGGCGCGTTTCGTCCTGCGAGAAAGACGCGACCGCCGGAGGCGACGATCGACCGGGCGGTCGCCCCGCCGATCCCACCCGCGCCGCCGATGATCAGGACTCGCGGAGCCATGCCCGTGGGGTTCGTCACAGCCAGTCGCCGACAGTCTGTTCGAGCCTGGCGTGCTCCGCCATCTCCTTGATCTTCTCCATCGCGCGGCTCTGGATCTGGCGGATCCGTTCCTTGCACACGCCCATCTGGCTGCCGAGCTCGCGAAACGTGCGCGGCGACTTCCCGTCGAATCCGAAGCGGGCGACCACGATCCGTCGCTCCCGCGGTTCGAGTTCCGACAGGAAACCCGCGAAGAGTGACTTCAGCATGTCGATCTGCTCCGACGAACGGTAGCGACCATCCGGTTCGTTCGCCGCGCGACTGCGGAGCGCCTCGTCGTCGGTGACGAACCGCTTCCGCTGCTGTCGGCCGCGGTGCGACAGCCGGTAAAAGTGCCGTTGGATCGCGTAGGTCGCGTAGGTGCTGAACCGGTTCCCGAGTGCGAAGTTGAACTTCTCCACCGCCCGCATGAGGGCCACGTTGCCTTCGCTCACGAGTTCGTCGAACGACCAGCTCGAGTCGATGAACTTCTTCGCGATCGAGACGACGAGCCGGAGGTTCGAGGTGATGAGGATCGCCTTGACCGTCTCGGCCTCCGTGAGCCAGCCCTCGATCTGCTCGATCTGCCGGAGCGTCGCCCGGCGACGATCGAGCCGACCCCGTGCCGTCGCCGCGCGAAACCGCAGCCAGTTCATCCGCCGGAAGTAGAACTGCTCCTCATCCCTGGTCAGCAGCCTTGTCTCGTAGAGGCTCGCGAGGTATGGAGTGAGCCCGTCTCCCGACGGCGACTCGCGGCCCACCTGTTGGAGCGGGACGGCCGCTTCGGATGGCGGCACCGTCGCCAGCCGCTCCGCGTCGGCACGCAGAAACTGCCGGCACGGGATGTAGTCGATCGGCCTGGCGAAAAAGTCCTTGCGGCGTGCCACAAGGGCCTCTCGTCGCTCCCGACGCTCGGCCGGCGTCACGACGATGGCGTCGATGCCCGTGACCCGGGGCCGGCTTGATCGATCGTTCGAGGGCCGTGGCCGCGGCCGCTTCCTGACGGGCGCAATCATGGGGTGACTCCCTGCCTGTGCCGGATGTGACGATTGGCTCCGTCAGACGAACCGCACGGATCGCGCGGCGGTAACAGGCAGCGGGAACTCGTCCAGTCCCCGGCACCGGCCCCCCGTCGCCGCCATGGCCCCTCCGAGTCCGGCCCCATCACCAGAGACCGCGGTCGGACTCCAGGTCGGACCCGGACTTGGGGCCGCGTTCGACCCCTGGTCCTGCGGGGTTCCGGAGAGACGGGCGGCGTGTCGCGACGGGCGTGTCCTGGATCGTCAGGTCGTCGAGAGGAGTTCGACGTCGAAGACGAGCGTCGAGTTCGGCGGAATGTTCGCCGTGCCGGCCGCGCCGTAGGCCAGATCGGCCAGGATGATGAGCTGGCGGCGGCCGCCGACAGCCATCGATCGCAGCCCCTCCGTCCAGCCCTTGATCACGCCGTTGAGCGCGAACTCCGTGCCCCTGTTGCCGTCGAAGCGCGTGCCGTTGAGGAGCCACCCCTCGTAATTGACACGCACTCTCGCGGAATCGGAAGCCGGTTTCGCACCGGTGCCGACCTTGATGTCCCGGTACTGGAGCCCCGATGCCGTCGTGATGATGCCGGGGAGCGTCGCCGCGGCCGACGCGGCGACACGGCCGAGTGACGCCACCTCGTTCGCGGCCGTGTCCCGGGTCACCGTCACGGCGCCGTCGGTGCCGTCCGCGATCGTGAACGTGCGCATCGCGCGGCCCGTATCGCCCGACTGCAGCACGCGGATGACGTTCGCACGGCCGTCGGCGTCGAGATCGACGCCCGAGGCGAAGATCGGCTTCACGGAGGCGTCATCGGTGAAGGCGGCAAAGGCTGCCAGCCGCTTGTTGTCCTTCGTCTTATCCACCACGCCCTCGTACACCTCGACCTTGGATGTGCCGGTGAGGCCCTGGGAGAAGACGAGATCGGGGATCGAGTCCTTGTTGATGCGGGCGATGCTCGCGGCGACCCCACCACGGAATCCCGCCAAGGGCTTGATCGTGTCGAGGACCGGAACGCGGGGCTTCGACAGGTCGCGAATCTGCACGACGGGCGCACTGCCCGCACCACTGATGATGACGAGCTCCGCACGGCCATCGAGCGTCGTCGCGTCAGTGGTCGTGCCGAACGTGCCGAAATCAGCCGCGGCAAGCGCGATGCCCGTCTGACGGCCGGGGATCATGGGGATGAACGACCGCAGCAGCTCCACTCGGGAGGGATCGGCCGGTCGCGAGGCGTAGACCCTCAGGCGACCGTTGTCACCACCCTCGGCCACCGCGAAGTCATCGCGGCGGTCGCCGTCGAAGTCGCCCACGGCCAGCGCCAGCCCGTTGGTCGCGCCTGCGCCGAACGGCCGCAGCGAGAAGGAGGCGTCACGCGCGAACGAGATGGTGCCGTCCGCGGCGACGTCCTGACGGAACACGGCCACCTCGGAGCGGCGACCACGGCCCGGCACGGCCACCAGTTTGCGCAGACCATCGCCGTTCATGTCGGCGAGCTGTGCCTGGACGCCGCCGGTGAACTGTGGCTCGAACGCGTTCACCTCGGCACGCGTGGCGCCCGTCACGGCGTCGAGCAGCCGCACCCTCGACGTCCCGCCCACTCGCGCCGTGTCACTGACGACGACCAGGTTGGGGACGATGCGGTCGGAATCGGTGGCGGTGAGCGTTTCACCCGCGTACGTGGCGGTCGCCGTCGCCACGAGGTCGCCCGTGGCGGTGGGGGCGATCGTCGCCACGATCGTGAACGTCGCCGAACCGCCTGCCGGCAGCGTGACGAGCGCGTCCGGACCGGCGGCCCCGATGACCGGGCCGTCCGCTCCGCCCGCATAGGCGGCCGTCCAGGTCGCGCGTGCCACGGCCGACGGAAGCGTGACGGAGACGTCGGCGTTGGTCGCCGTCTGATCACCGGTGTTCCGGAGCGTCAGCGTGTAGGTGACGTCGCCGCCGGCGGTGGCGAAGGCCCGCTCCGTCCCCTCAACCAGATTGTCATGGAACGAAAGGTCGAGGTCGGCCGCCATGAGGGCGCGGGACTCGAGTCGCTCGAGCGACGGGAGGGGGCGGGCGCGCCTCCGGGTGGCTCGCATGGACGGGGTCGCTGGGCGGCGGAGTCTCGGCATGGAAGCACCAGTCGCTGGAAGGGGCGGGGGCGGGATCAGGCCGCACGGCGGGCCCGTCGGAATATCGGTAGTACGGCGACACCCGGCCGAATGGTTCGCCAAAGCGCACGTTTTCCCACGGCACCTTCTCAAATCACCGGGTGCGGGCGGCCCTCGAACCCCCGCTTTGACCGGGAAAGGGACGCTAAACGTGCTCCGAAGGACCCGCAGACCACGCGATCTGCCCGAATTCTCCCTGTCGGCGAACGACCCTCATGCCGCACGCCGAAGGTGCCGAAAAAACCACCTGTATCGATTTGTCCCCGCGTACCGGTCGTAACGCCCATGCCCGCTCGCCGCCCCGCGTCGCTCCGCCCGGTCCGGCCCGTTCCGGTCCTGCGTGCGGTCGTGCTCGTGGCGATGGCCGGGCTGGGCTCGGCCGCGGTGGAGCCCGCCGTCGGGGAAACCGTCCTCGACGAGCGATTCTACGGCACGGCCGAGGCGCTCTTCTGGCAGCGGAACAACGCCACCGATGCCCGGCCAATCGCGGTCGCGGCGGGTGGCACCACCGACGAGACCGTCCTGTCGAGCCGCGGCCTCCTGCCCCCTGTCGGCGTCGGCACGCGTGTGCTCTTCGGCGACTACGGTCGAGAAGGCATGGGCTGGGAGGTGGGCTACCTCGGTCTCTACGACATGCAGACCCGTGAAGTCGTCGTCGGCGGACGACCCACCATCCAGGCCGCAGGACCGCTCGGCTATGCAGCGGCGGGCTTCAACAACGGCATCGGTGCCGGTGCGGACTACGACTCCGAGATCAATTCGATCGAGGCCAACGCCGTCTTCCATCGCTTCGATGGCGGCTTCGATCGATCTTCCCGCTATCCGTGGCAGCGCTGTTCCGGCTACGAGGGAGGCAGCCTCGACTGGCTCGCCGGATTCCGCTGGGCGGGGCTCGAGGAGACGGCCCGGCTCGGCGTCCAGCCCGAGGACGCGTCGGTGCCGAGTCTCTACATCGTCGACGCGACGTCGAACCTCTTCGCCGGACAGACCGGCGTGCGGGGCCGCATGGCCTTTGAAAACTGGGCGCTCGAGGGCTGGATGAAGGTGGGCGTGGCCGGCACGATGCTGTCGCAGTCGCAATCGATGACCACCGATTACCGCTCGTCACGCTCGAGCGACCTTGCGGGCATGGGAATGATCGCCGACATGAACCTCTCCGCGATCTGGCGATTCACCGACTCCCTGGGCCTGCGGGTGGGGTACAACGTGTTTTGGCTCACGGGCGTGGCCCTCGCGCCCGATCAGTGGGACTTTTCGGCCCTCACGGGCCCCGGTGCCGGCACCGGCGTCCGCGGCACCGGCAGCGTGTTTCTCAACGGCGCCAACGTGGGCCTCGAAGGCCGCTGGTAGTCGGTGGCTCGTGCAGGCGGCCCGCTCTGCTTTCGGGTCGCACCGGTATCATGCGGCCCGCGGTGCCACGTCCTCGTCATGACGTGCGCGACCCCGGCCACATGCCCTCCGGAGAGCCTCCGATGGTCTCTTTCGCGACGCCACGCCTCCGTCTCGTGGCCGACGTGTGCCACCGCCTGCGAGGCCTGCTGGCCCTGGCCCTGCTCGTGACCGCTCCCGCGCGGGGCGACGACTGGCCGCAGTGGATGGGGCCGGGACGGGACAACGAGTGGCGCGAGGACGGGCTTCTCGACCGGTTTCCAGCCGGTGGCCCGGAGGTGCTCTGGCGCACGCCGATCGCCGGCGGGTACGCCGGACCCGCCGTAGCCGGGGGGCGCGTGTTCGTCACCGACTACGTCACGGCGGATGACGTCAAGGTGGCGAACTTCGACCGCAAGGCGTCCACCGGCACCGAGCGGGTGCTCTGCCTCGACGAGAAGACCGGGAAGGTGCTCTGGAAGCACGAGTATCCGGTGACCTACACGATCTCCTACCCGGCCGGCCCGCGCTGCACGCCCGTCGTGGACGGTGACCGCGTCTACACGCTCGGTGCCGAAGGGGATCTGCTCTGTCTCGACGTCGCCGACGGACGCATCGTCTGGGCGCGCGACCTGAAGAAGGACTACTCGACGAAGACGGCGCTCTGGGGCTACGCGAGTCATCCGCTCGTCGATGGCGACCGGCTCATCTGCGTCGTCGGCACCGCCGTCGCGCACGCCGCCGCGTTCGACAAGGGGACGGGCAAGGAGCTCTGGCGGGTCGGAACGGCCCCCGAGCAGGGCTACTCGCCACCGACGATCATCGAGCACGCCGGCGTGCGGCAGCTCGTCTTCATGAAGCCCGACGGGATCTATGCCGTGGTGCCGGAAACCGGCGCGGTCCTCTGGGAGGCGGCCTACGGCGCCGACAACGGCTCGATCATCATGGCCCCGGTGAAGGTCGGCGAGCACCTCTTCGTCGGCGGGTTCCAGGACAAGAACCTGCTCCTCAAGCTCCGCGGTGACGCCCCGGGCGCCGAGACCGTGTGGCGCAACAAGAAGCAGCACGGGCTCTCGGCGGTGCACGTGCAGCCGTTCGTCGCCGACGGCCACGTCTACGGCTTCCACGAGAAGGGGGACCTGCGGGTGGTCGCGATTCCCTCCGGCGAGATCGTGTGGACGGGCGGCGGTCCGTTCGGAGACCGGCCGAAGGGGTCGGCGACGGCGTTCATCGTGCGGCAGCCCGGTCCGGCCGCGGCGGCGCACCGCTACTGGCTCTTCGCCGAGACCGGCGACCTCGTCATCGCCAGGCTCTCACCCGCCGGCTACGAGGAACTCGACCGGGCGCACCTCCTCGAGCCGACGAACACCGCGTTCGGCCGCGGGGTGGTCTGGTGCCCGCCCGCCTACGCCAACCGCGCGATCGTCGTGCGCAACGACAGGGAGATCATCCGCGTCTCGCTCGCGGCACCGCGCTGATCAGGACGGCCGAGCGATGCCGCCGCGACAGGCCACCACGGCGCGGGGGAGGGATCCGGATATAGTTGCAACGACGTTGCACTGGCAGTATGGTTTTAACGGGGTCACGGTCCCGTGGGCGTGCTGTCGTGGCGGAGTCGTCGTCGAGCCTCGTGCGGGAATGGGGCGCGGCGCGCGCCCTGGTCGCGACGCACGACGCGATCGAGTCACTCGCCCGCCGGCCGCTCGTCGTCCTGGTGGTGGCGACCGTCCTCGCACTCGTCGTGTTCGTGCTCGTCACGTCGCGATCGCTGCCGCTCGTCGGCGGCCTGCTGACGGTCCTCGGTCTCGGATGTGCCGGGCCGTGGCTGGCCGTTGCCGGAGTCCGTGGCAGCATCCGTTTCGAGCGTCCCCGCTGTCGTGTCGGTGAGACGATCGACGCGATCGTGACGACGTTCGGCAGGTCGGGCATGCGCGGCCTCGGCATCGTCGACGGCGAAACCGGCGGGTTGCTCGGACCGCTGGACGCGTCGCTCGGAGACGATCGCCGTCTCGTGCTGAGGCCAGCCGCACGGGGCCGATTTCCCCGCATGCCACCCGCCGTCGAGTCGGATGCGCCCTTCGGGCTGGTCAGGGCCCGGCGGGCGCTCGAGGTCGATCGCCCCGTCGTCGTCTGGCCGATCACGGTCCCGGTCCGGTTTCCGGCGGCACTCGTGGACGCGGTGCGACACGGCCGCGAATTCAGCGATCGCGTGGCCGGTAGCGCCGGAGACGTGCTCGGCGTCCGCCCCTATCGGCGCGGTGATGCCGTCCGCGCGATCCACTGGGCCCACACCGCGAGACAGGATGCCGTCATGGTCCGCGAGCGACCCGGTGCTGGTGGTCCGACGGTGCATCTGATCGTCGATCGGCTCGCACCGCCCGGCCTGTCCGACGCGGCGTGGTCCCGGACGCTCGATGCGCTCGTGGCGACGGCCGCGAGCCTCGTCGAGTCGTGGGTGCCCCGCGGCATCGCCGTCGATCTGGAGTGGGCGGGTTCCGCGATCCATCGGCCGAGAACCCGGCGCGGACTGGAGGCGGCGCTCGACGCCCTCGCGTGTCTCGAGCCTGCGACTCGCGCCGACGACGTCGCGCTTGCGATTCCGTCGCAGCCACGCCCGACCGACCTCGACATCTGCCTGACGACGCCTGGCCGTCGGGCGTTGTTCGCCGGCACATGGGCCGGTGCGCTCCGCGCGGCGGGAGGATGGCATCCGCGACTCCTCGTCATGGTCGATCCATCCGGTGCGGACCTGGACCGCGCCCCTCGAGACATGCGTCGTGAGGCCGAGATCGAACTCGTCCTGCCGATCGACCGCCCCGCCGCCACGCTCGATCGCCTCCTTGCCGAGATCGGCCATGATCCTGATGCACCCCGGTCGTGATCCGGTCCGGCCCGCGGCGGCGGAGCCGGGCGTCGCAGGCTGGGCGACGCTCATGACCGCGCTCGTCGTCGAGCAGATGGTGGAACTGCCGCCCGATGCGTCACCGTGGTGGGCACTCGTCGGCGCGGCAGGCTGGTCGCTGTGGGCGATCGGCCTGCGTCAGGCGGTCCTCCGGATCCCTTCGCGGTGGCCGCCGCGGCGTCGCGCCGCCGTCGTCTGGCTGATCGGAGCATGGGCGTTCGTGCTGCCCGTGGCGGTCACCCTGCTGACCGCCGCCCTCGCGGCGCCGACGTTTGCAGGCGGGGAGGGGGCGAGTCCCGAGGGCATCCTGCTGGCGGTGCTGCGCGGAATGCTGCTCGTCGGCGTGGTCGTGGGGACGGCGTGCACGCAGACGGCGTTCACGATCGGAGCGACCGTGTTCCTCGTAACCTTGTCCACGGTCGTCGTCGATCACACGACGGTCGGCAGCGCCACGGCGTGCTACGCGCTGGCGGCCTCGTGCTGGCTTGCCATGCGTCGGCGTCGGGCGACCGTCGCGGCCCATGGTCCTCCGACAACCGTCCGTCACCGCGTCGCGGTGCGACCGGCTCTCCTCATCGCGCCGCTCGCCGTGGCCGCGATCGTGGGCGCGTTGGGTGGCAGGCACGATCCCACGGGGCGTGCGATCGCCGGCTGGATGCCCTTTTCCGGCGGTGACTCATGGGCGTTCCCGTGGGCGCGGGACGGGATCGGCGACGGCGAGAACCTCGTGGCCGCTCGCGAGACGCCGCAGGCGACGGGGCCCGTCGATTCGCACCTGTTCCTGACCAGCCACCAGCCGTCCCTCTTCGACATGTTCGACGACCTGTACGGCGAGCCTCCGAAGCCGCAGGCCGACCGTCGGCAGCGCGCCATCGCACTTGACCTCCCGCTCGAACAGCGGCCGCGCGGCGACCAGCACTTCGCCGACAGCGCGCACGCCGGACGCACCTTCTCGACGGTCCGCCGCCCCTCGCGCCGCCGCCGACCCGCCTCGGACATCGCCGCGCGCGCCATCGTGTCGGTGACCGGGCCGATGCCGGTGCACCTGCGACTCGAGGTGTTCGACCGCTTCGACGGGAGGGACTGGCGGCCGGCGGGGACGGTGGATGGCCCGTCCTCTCTCGCGCACGTCGGTGGTGACTGGATGGAGTGGACCGGCGCGCCGGCGAGGCCGTCCAACGCGGGACCCGATCTGCACGACGTGGTGGTGGGGACGCTGCGCACGCCCACGCTCCCACTGCCAACGCAGCCTGTCCGCCTGCGGATCGACCGGATCGATCGGGCCGAGTTCTTTCGCACGCCCGCCGCCGAGGTCGCCACGCTCGACGGCGTCGACATCCCCGCCGGTACCACGGTCCAGACGCTGAGTGCCGCCGGCGGGATCGACGCCGCGCACTGGCCGACCGGACGCCCGGCCCGCACGACCGACGACGTGCCCGGGTGGGTCCGCGACCTTGTCGTCGAGTGGCGGCTCCCGGTCGGGCGTGACGCGACGGACGACTTTGACGCGGCCTCGCGCGTCGTCGCCGAACTCTCCCGCCGCTGCACGCTCGATCCGGATGCCGTCCTGCCGGAAGAGTGTCCCGACACGCTGCGTCACTTTCTCGTCGAGTCGCGTCGCGGTCCGGCGTTCTGCTTCGCGGGTGCCGCCACGCTCCTCCTCCGCGCCTGCGGCTACGACTCCCGCCTCGCCGGCGGTCTCTACCTGGACGGGACGCGTCGCGACTCGCGTTCCAGGCGCGTCGTCGCAGGCACCGAAGACGCCCACGTCTGGGCCGAGGTGGCCGATCACTTCGGCCGGTGGATCCCCGTGGAGGCGACTCCGGGGTTCTCGCTGCGTGGGACGGCCATCCCCTGGTGGCGAAGGATGCAGGCACTCTTCGACATGCGGCCCATCACGGATCGTGTGCCGTTGTTCGCCCTGCTTGGGATGGTCGGGCTCGCGATCGCCCTCGTGCGAATCTGGCGTGACCTCGCCGACGCACTGGCCACGCTCTCCTGGCGGGTGGCGATCGGTCGACGAGATACCTGTCCCCTCGCCGTCACCTGGCGGCTCGTCGAGTGGAGAGCCTGGCTTGCCGGATGCCCGCGGCCGGCACATGAGACGGCGCGCGGCTGGTATGTCGAGGCCTGTCGTGATTCCGGTGGCTCCTCCGCCGTCGGATTCGTGTCCGCGCTCGAGGGCGTGGCGTACGGGCCGCGGACGACGTGCCGGGACCGGGTCGCGCACCTGCGGCTCGCCCGCGATGCGGCTACGACGCTCACGCGGGTGAGGCTGCGGGCCGGGCATCCCGTCACCACACCCATGCGACGCCGCCTCACTCGGCCTCGCGTGCGGAGGCCCCTGCTGGTCGGATCGCCCCGCGACGCTCGCGCGGGTCACCGGATCGTCGGAGCGGCTTCATGACCATCACGAGCGTGCCGCAGACGCCCGGAGACGCGTGCTCGACGGCCGTCGTGCCCGATCGACGTGTGACCGCCCTGCGCGCCCGGTTGCGCGAGTCGCTCCACGGCAAGAACGAGGTGTGCACCCTGGCACTGGCCTGCCTGCTCGCCCGCGGCCACCTGCTCATCGAGGATGCCCCCGGACTCGGCAAAACGACGCTCGCCAAGGCGCTCGCCACGCTCACCTCGGGACGCTTCGCGAGGATCCAGTGCACCCCCGACCTGCTGCCCACCGACGTGACCGGCTTCCGACTCTACGATCAGCACGCTCGGCAGTTCGAGTTCCGCCCCGGCCCCGTCTTCGCCGACGTGCTGCTCGCCGACGAGGTGAATCGTGCCACGCCGCGCACGCAAAGCGCCCTGCTCGAGGCGATGTCGGAGCGTCAGGTGACGATCGACGACACGACGCACCGGCTGGGCGACGCCTTTTTCGTCGTCGCCACGCAGAACCCCGTCGAACACCTCGGCACGTATCCCCTGCCGGAGGCCCAGCTCGACCGCTTCGCGATGCGCCTGCGGATCGGCGAGCCCGACCGGGCGACGGAGATCGATCTGTTGCGTCGTGCACGGACGTCCGCCGAGGCCGCCTCGAGCGGACCCGTGCTCGACCGTGCGGCCCTCCGAGCGTTGCAGGACGACGTGGCCGGCGTTCCGATGTGCGATGCGGTGGTCGCCTACCTCGTGGATGTCGGCCGCGCCTGCCGTGCGTTGCATGGTCAGGGCGCGCCGAGCCCGCGCGGCCTGTTGGTCTGGCAGCGTGTGGCGCAGGCCTGGGCGCTCATCGAAGGACGCGCGCACGTCTTGCCGGACGACGTGCGCCGGGTGGCCGCTCCGGTGCTCGGCGTGCGGCTCAATCTGGCCGACGAACCCTGTCAGGCGCTCGTGGACGAGGCGTTCTCCCGCGTGCGTGTGCCGGTGCCGATCGGAGGGTGACGTGATGGGGACGATGCTCGTGAACGTGCTGTGGGGAGCCGGCTTCCGCATGCTCGCAGCGGCCGCCCACGCGGCTCCGACGATCCTCTGCGGCCTGGTGGTGGCCGCGGTGTTCCGCCAGCTCGTGGGGCCGATCCTCGTCCGGCGACTGCTCGGGGCGGGCGCCGGCGCGTCGCTCGTGCGGGCCTGGCTGCTCGGCATGCTGCTGCCGGTCTGCGCGATCGGTGCCATTCCGGTGGCCCGCGAGCTGCGACGCGTGGGCCTCGCGGGCGGGACGGTGCTGGCGTTCGCCGTGTCGGCGCCCCTGTTCAATCCGATCTCTCTCCTCTACGGACTGACGCTCTCCCACCCGCTGGTGATCGTCGGGTTCGCACTGGCATCGATGCTCGTGGTGACGGTCGTGGGGCTCGCATGGGACAGGGTGACGACGGTGCCCGATCACGGCGAGGTGCCACCGGAACCGGCCATCACGCCCGGCTGGCGTCGCAGCGTCGCGCTCGGGTTGGACATGGTGCGCGAGGCCGCGGGACCGACGCTGGGATACACCGCGATCGCGCTTGCGGGCGTCGGTCTGCTCTCCTGCTGTCTGCCGGCCGGATCGCTTCAGCGGTCGATGAAGGCGTTCGATCCGTGGGCGCCCGCACTCATGGCAGCCGTGGGCGCGCCCGCGTTCCTCACGCCGACCGATGCGATGACCCAGGTGGGCTCGATGTTCGATCATGGCAACTCCGTCGGTGCCGCATATGTGCTGCTCTCGGCCGGTGCGGGTCTCAATCTCGGCCTGCTCGCCTGGGCCTGGCGGGCGTGGGGCCCGCGGGCGGCCGCGGCATGGCTGGGGCTCTTCTTCGCCGCGGTGCTCACGGTCGCCATGCTCATCGAGCGACCGCTGTCGTTTCGCGACACCCCGCCGGAGGATCACACGCACGCCTTCGACGTGTTCTGTCTCCCGTTCGAGACGGAGGCGCGCGATCCGGCGGCGCGCGTGGCGGCGTTGCTCGCCGATCGCGTGCCGGCGCATGAGTGGACGGCGCTCGCACTCCTCGCCGGGCTCGCCGCCGCCGGGCTCGCGCTGCGCCGGCTCGATCCCGGCGGGCGGCTGGAGGCGCGGCTGTCCTCGCGTGCCACCGTCGATGCCGCACCGCTGCCGCGGCGGTGGGACATCGTGCTTCCGGGGCCCGTGCTCGGGGCGGCGGCACTCGCCGGCCTCGTCGCCCTGAGCGTCGTCGCGGTCTACCTCTACTATCCTGCGCCAACGACGGCTCTCGAGGATCTGAAGTTCGTCGAGGCGGAGGCGCACGCGGCGGCGCTGGCGGGCGACCAGCGGCGCACCCGGGTCTGGATCGAGGCCTGGGAGGACCTCGTTCGGCGTGCGGAGGTGGGCCTCTGGATTCGGCGCGGTCGCTTTGCACGGGACGTGGCGGCATCGGCCGGAGCACTGCGTGAGGACATCGAGGCGCTCGAGCACTCGGTCCTCGACGACGAGGAAGCGGACCCCGACCATGTCGCCGCCGTCCTCAAGCAGACGCTCCAGTCGGGTCGAGCCTACCGCGACGCCCTGCGCGTGTTCACCACGGGCGCCGGCACGCCGTGAGCCCGAGGGGGCGTCACGAGGCCGGCGGTGTGGATGCGGTCCCACCCCCCGGCTCGCGCGGCCAGAGCACGAGGAACAGGAGCAGGCCGGCCAGCGGAGCCCAGCCGAGCACCGCGAGGTTGAGGTCGTAGCTTCCGGTGCGGTCCGCCACGACACCGAAGAGCTTCTGCATCGGTGACGATGCGAGCCACCCGACGAAGGCGAGCAGGCCGGTGACGCGGCCCATGTGCGACACCGTCAGCTCCTGCGTGAAGGCGTAGTAGCAGGGGAAGACGCCGAGCGTGCCGGCCGCGACGGCCAGCAGCGTGGCGAGCAGGGCCCAGCCCGCCGGCAGGATCGCGGCGACGGTCGTCAGGGCCGCGAGGATCGCGCAGCACGCGTAGACGAGCACGCGGCTCGCGTGGATGGCGTGGCCGCGGCGGACCAGCCAGAGCGTGGCGGCGCCGGCGGCGATGCAGCCGACGTCGGTGAAGACGAAGTAGAGCGAGTTGAAGTAGAGCGACTCGGCCTCCGTGTACCCGCGGCCCTTCTGGAGGAACGTGGGCAGCCATGCGCGCACGAGCTGCCACGACGTGTTGATCGCGACGACCATCGCCACGAGCGCCCACAGCCGTCGCTCACCCAGGATCGCGGCGATGCGGCCCCGCCCCGCCGCGCCGGTGCCGCCGCCACCCGCCGGCAGGAGGCCGGGCGGCACGAGACGCAGCCAGAGCACCGCCCAGACGAGCCCCGTCGCGCCGATCACGAAGAACGGCAACCGCCAGGCGTCGGCCTCCGTCGAGTCACCGACGAGCAGCCGGATCACCAGCGGCGTGAGGATCGCGCCGATCGAGGCCCCGCTCTGGAGGATGCTGTTGCCCATCACGCGGTCGCCGCGGCTCATCACGGCCTGCGTGACGATCAGCGCGCAGGGCCAGTGGCCCGCCTCGAAGAACCCGAGCAGCCCGCGGCACACGAGCATCGAGGTGTGGCCGCGCGTGAGTCCGGTGGCGAATCCCACGCCCGACCAGGCGACGAGGACGAGCGGGTAGAGCCAGCGCACCGAGACCCGGTCGGCGAGGATGCCGAAGGTGAGCGAGCCCACGGCGAACGCGACGCCGAAGACGAACTCCATGTCCCCGTACTGCTCGTTCGTGAGTCCCCATTCGGCGGTGATGCGCGGGATGAGGTTCGCGAGCGTCTGCCGATCCATGTAGTTGATCATCGTGGCGAGCAAAAGCAGGACGCTGATGCCCCAACCCCCGCGCGGTGCTCGCCCCGCCCACTCCACGCGATACTCTCCCCGCAGGCTCCGACGACCGCGGTGGTGTACCCCGGGGACGCGGTTCCCGGTTCGTCCCGTGCGGCCGGCCTCGCGGGGCGGCGATCGGAGCGGTCAACGAGGCGGGTTGCGCATGGACGAACGCACGAACTTTTTCGTCTGCTGGGGCACGCTCGCCCTGATCAACGCCGGTCTCGCGCAGGGGAAGGGGAGGAGCGGTCTGGTCTGGTGCCTCCTCTCGCTCCTGCTCGGTCCGATCGCGACGCTCCTGATCGTGGTGCTGGGACGGGTCGGCCGAAACGGCGACTGACCCGGCGGCGAGAAGTGAACACGCGGCGGCTGCGGCCCGTAGAACCGAAGGTGGCACACGGTTCGTCGGTCGCCTTCCCGGAGGTCGCTGCCATGGTCGTCGCTGACGCGTCACTGCTGCGGGATGTCCGTCGGCTGGCGATCCGGGACGAGCTCCTCGCCATGCGGCTCCGTGGCATGCTCGTGGTGCCACAGGTCGCGCCCGTCCCGCACGGGCATCCGCCCGTCGTCGCCCCGGGCAGGTCGCCCACCGCCCGCCGCACGCGACGCCGGCCGTAGCGGTACACTCCGGCCTCACGGTTGGAGGAGCGTGGTCGATGCGGCATCTCGTCCTCGTGCTCGGCGACCAGCTCGATCGCACGAGCGCGGCATTCGACGGCTTCGACCCGCGCCAGGACCGCGTGTGGATGGCGGAGGTCGCCGGCGAGTCGACGCACGTCTGGTCGCACAAGGCGCGGATCGCCGTCTTTCTCGCGGCGATGCGTCACTTCCGGGATCGCCTCGAGGCCGACGGCATCACCGTGGACTACACGTCCCTCGCGGCGGCACCGCGGGCGAAGGATCCCGCCACGCTCGCCGCGGCCCTCCTCGGCAGCCTTGCGGCCGCACGCCGGGCGAAGCGGCTGCCCGCCCGGCTCGTCGTCGTCGAGCCCGGCGAGCACCGCGTTCAGGAAGAGCTCCGGGAGGCGGCGCGCGAGGCCGGGATCCCGCTCGACGTCAGGCCCGATCGCCACTTCCTCACGTCGCGTGACGACTTCGCGGCACACGCGCGGGGCCGCAAGCAGCTCAGGCTGGAGTACTTCTACCGGCCACTGCGCGAGACGCTCGGCGTGCTCATGGAGGACGGGGAGCCGGCCGGGGGACGCTGGAACTTCGACGCCGAGAATCGCGGCGCCTTCCCGAAGTCGGGGCCGGGCGCGCTGCCGCGGCCGCGCCGGTTTCCGCCCGATGCACTCACCCGCGAGGTGCTCGCGCTCGTCGAGGCACGGTTCGCCTCGCACCCGGGGAGCCTCGCCGAGTTCGACTGGCCCGTCACGCCCGAGGACGCCCGGGCCGCCCTCGACGACTTCCTCGTGCACCGCCTCGTCAACTTCGGTCGGTACCAGGACGCGATCTGGACGGGCGAGCCGTGGCTGTGGCATGCCCGGCTCTCGCAGGCGATGAACCTCAAGCTGCTCGACCCGCGGGACGTCGTCGCCGGTGCGGAGCGGGCGTGGCGCGCGGGAGCCGTGCCGCTCGAGGCGGCCGAGGGCTTCATCCGGCAGGTGATCGGCTGGCGCGAGTACGTGCGCGGCGTCTACTGGCACTTCATGCCCGGGTACGCCGACCGCAACGCGCTCGGTGCCGACGCGCCGCTCCCCGGCTTCTACTGGACGGCGGCCACCGAGATGAACTGCCTGCGCGACGCGCTCTCGCAGACGCTGCAGTACGGCTACGCCCATCACATCCAGCGACTCATGGTCACCGGCCTCTTCGCGATGCTCCTCGGCGTGCGGCCGGCGGAGGTGCATCGCTGGTACCTCGCCGTCTACGTCGACGCCGTGGAGTGGGTGGAACTGCCCAACACGATCGGCATGAGCCAGTTCGCCGACGGCGGCGTGATGGCGTCGAAGCCGTACTGTGCGACCGGGGCCTACATCGACAGGATGAGCAACGCCTGCCGGTCGTGCCGCTACTCCCCCAAGGTCGCCAGCGGTCCGGAGGCGTGCCCCTTCACGACCCTCTACTGGGACTTTCTCGCGCGGCACGAGAAGCTGCTGGCGTCCAACCAGCGGATGACGATGCAGCTGAAGAATGTCGGCCGCAAGGACAAGGCCGAGCTGCGCACGATCCGCCGCCAGGCCGACGCGTTCCGGGACGGGCTGGCGTGACCGGGGGCCGCAGCGGCCGCTCGCTCGGGAAGCGTTCGCCGCCCCCCCTCGCCCCGTCCGCTCTGTCTGCCCCGTCATCGCTCCACGCATCCGAATACGCTCTAACGACCCGGCGTGGGCAGCAGTTCGACGGGCTCACCGGCGACCGCCGCCTGGGCCGGGCGTGTCAGGGGCACGAGCGTCCACGGTCGGGCAGCTCCGCCGATCGTCGCCTGCGCACGGGCCGCGGACTCCGCCAGCGTCGCGGCCGGCGTCTCGAACCGGGCGCCCCGACCGCCGCCGATCGTCCAGGTCGCCAGCCGCGTGCGCGGGTCGACACGGCCGCTGATCGGCTGCACGACGTCCGAGATGGTGTCGTAGTGGTTGCCGCGGATCGTGCCGTCGCTGCCGATGGCGAGCTGCTGCCAGCCGAGTGGTTCCGGCGCGTCCGCGGTGACGAGCGCGGCGGGCTCCGCGGCGAACGCCACGAAGACGCCGAGTGGGAGCCAGCCCGACCCCGCCGCGGTCGTCGGACCATCGACGAGAACGCTGCGGGTGCCATCGGCTGGCGGCGGCGCGTCGACGATCTGTCCGTCCACCGTCCAGACACGGGGAGCGTTCGCGAGCCGGGCGAGTCTCGAATCGATCGCACTGGCCGACGCCTGCTGCCACCAGTCGGCGGTGCCGGTCGGCGTCCATGCCTGGGGATACGCGTCGTGCCACGCGGGTGTGAACGGCTCGGGTCGACCCACGAGCACCGCACGCGCGGCGTCGCCGGCCACGGATACGAGGGCGGCTGGCGATGCTTCGTCCGTCCCGGGATCCTGCGCCCGGGGATTCGCCGGCACCAGGCGTGCCGCCTGCTTGACGGCGCGCGTGTCCGACGCCGGCGCGGCCGGAGTCGCCGGGACGCGATCGAGCAGGCCGGGCAGTGCGGCCCGGGCCCGCTCGAGAAGCGTCGTCGCCAGGGTCCCGGACGGCGAAGGAGCCCGTGGGGTTGCCGATGCGTCGGCACTCCGCCCCGGGGCGGGAGCCGTTCCCGAGGCCGGCGGAGCCGTCGGTCGCGGAGCGGTCGGGCCGGGCCGCGGCTGGCCGAGCGGCACCGCGACGATCTCACCTCGGGCTTCCATGCGGGCGGCCCGCCGCGGCAGCAGCGGAAGCCTTCGACTGCGAACGACGCCGACCGGTTCCTGACCGGACTGGGCCCACGCTACGGGGGTAGCCGTCCCGGGCATCACGCCGGCGACCATGCTCACGAGGGCGACCGTCAGGAGCCCGGACCGCCGCCCCATGCGCGCGGCGGAGGCGGACCGGTTCGGCGACGACGCGCCGGTCATACTTCGCGGCATCGAGTCCGTGGAGGTTCGTGCCGTCACGCTCGGGTCCGTCGTGTTTCGGTCCATCATGGTTCGTTCTGTCATGTAGCGTCTCATCGTTCGGGCCTCCCGCGTCGGGCCTCCCACGGCCTCCGCCGCATGCCGACCAGTCTACAGTGACAGGCGTCCGTGACAGTCATCGATCCCCGGGTTCAGCGGCGTGGAACCGCCATGGACGCATTTTTCAGGGGATCGGTACAGTAGGCCACCCGCGCTCATCCACGCCGACATACCGATGACGTCCTACTCGCTCACCCACCTCCGCCAGCTCGAGGCCGAGAGCATCCACATCATCCGGGAGGTGGCCGCCGAGTTTGAAAACCCGGTGATGCTGTACTCGATCGGGAAGGATTCGGCGGTGATGCTCCGCCTCGCCGAAAAGGCGTTTTTCCCCTCGAAGCCGCCGTTCCCCCTCATGCACATCGACACCACCTGGAAGTTCCAGGAGATGTACCGCATGCGGGACGGGTACGTGGCCAACGAACTCGGGTTCAAGCTCATCATCCACGTCAACGAGGAGGGACGGGCCGCCGGCGTCAACCCGATCACGCACGGCAGCAAGGTGCACACCGACGTGATGAAGACGCAGGCGCTCAGGCAGGCTCTCGACAAGCATCGCTTCGACGCCGCCTTCGGCGGTGCGAGGCGGGACGAGGAGAAGAGCCGGGCGAAGGAGCGGGTCTTCTCGTTCCGTGACGAGTTCCACCGCTGGGATCCCAAGAACCAGCGGCCCGAACTCTGGAACCTCTACAACACGAAGGTCCGCAAGGGGGAGAGCATCCGCGTCTTCCCGCTCTCCAACTGGACCGAGCTCGACGTCTGGCAGTACATCCACCTCGAGAAGATCCCGATCGTGCCACTCTACTTCGCCGCCGAGCGGCCGATCGTGTGGCGCGACGGCGTCATGATCATGGTGGACGACGACCGCCTGCCGCTCGAGCCCGGCGAGAAGCCCGAACTGCGGCGCGTGCGCTTCCGCACGCTCGGCTGCTACCCGCTGTCGGGCGCCGTCGACTCGAGCGCCACCACGCTCCCCGAGATCATCCAGGAAATGCTGCTGACGACCTTCTCGGAGCGGCAGGGCCGCCTCATCGACAGCGATGAGGCGGGCTCGATGGAAAAAAAGAAAAAGGAGGGGTATTTCTGAGGTGGCGTCGGCTCCTGCCGTTGCAGCGGACCGCTTCGCGGCCGCTGAACGGCACGTGCGCGGGGGTGCTTCCTGCGTCAACCGGTGCCGACCCTCCAAGCTGCTCCCCAGCCGATCCGGCGTCACCGGCGACGTCCAAGGAGCACCACGAGTTCAATCATGTCACACCAATCAGCGCTCATCGCCACCGACATCGACGAGTACCTCGCGCAGCACGAGCGCAAGGAACTCCTGCGGTTCATCACCTGCGGCAGCGTCGACGACGGGAAGAGCACGCTCATCGGCCGGCTCTTCTACGAGTCGAAGATGATCTACGAGGACCAGCTCGCCGCGATCACGAAGGACAGCTCGCGGTACGGCACGACCGGGGGCGAGGTCGACCTCGCGCTCTTTACCGACGGCCTCGAGGACGAGCGGCAGCAGGGGATCACGATCGACGTCGCCTACCGCTACTTCTCCACCGACAAGCGCAAGTTCATCATCGCCGACACCCCCGGCCACGAGCAGTACACCCGCAACATGGCGACGGGCGCCTCGACGGCGGACCTCGCGATCATCCTCGTCGACGCCCGGCACGGCGTGCTCCCGCAGACGAAGCGGCACTCCTTCATCGTGTCGCTGCTGGGCATCAAGCACGTGGTGGTCGCGATCAACAAGATGGACATCGTCGGGTACGACGAGCAGGTGTTCGACCGGATCAAGCGCGCCTACGTCGACTTCGCCTCCCGCCTCGAGCTTCCCGACGTGCACTTCATGCCGATCTCGGCGCTCAAGGGGGACAACGTCGTCGTCCACAGCCCCAACATGCCGTGGTACGCCGGATCGCCGCTGATGCCGTTTCTCGAGGGCGTCTACATCGGTTCCGACCGCAACATGGAGGACTTCCGC
>JBJTBO010000238.1:0-11912 GCA_046091445.1 Planctomycetaceae bacterium
ACGTGTGGTACGGATTCACGAAGCGGGGTGAGCCGCGGCATGCGGAATGGCTGCGGTGGATGGCGGCCCAGGCCCCCGACGTCGTCGCGCTCCAGGAGCTCAACGGCTACACCGCGGACCGTCTCGCGGCCGACGCGAGGCACTGGGGGCACCCGCATTCGATCCTGCTCAAGCAGGACGGCTTTCCCACGGGGGTGACGTCACGGTATCCGATCACGGATGTGACCATGCTGCGGGACGGGTTTCACCACGGCCTGCTCCGCTGCCGCATCGCGGGCCTCTGGTTCTACGTGGTCCACTTCCATCCTGCGAACTTCGCACGGCGCGTCGCGGAGGCAGGGCTGCTCGCGGGGGATGTGCGGCAGCTGCCGGAGGAAAACCCGCGCATCGTGCTTGCGGGCGACTTCAACGGGTTCTCACCGGCGGATCGCAGCTTCTACGACGCCGATCCCCGGCTCGTCCCATTTTTTCGGATGCTCGATGGGCGGGATCGAGATGCGAGGAACCTCAACGACGGACGTCTCGACTATGGCGGCATCGAGGCGATCCTCACACAGGGTTTCGTGGACCTCGTGGCCGCATCGAGGGGGCCGTCGGAGCCGTTCGTGGGCACGTTTCCCACGCCTCTCGTCGGCGACGAGGATCACGGCACCGATCGCCGACTGGACTTCATCTTCACCTCAGCGAACCTCGCGGGCTCGGTTCAGTCGGTCGCCATCCTGCGGGACGCGGCGACGGCGAGGCTGTCCGACCACTATCCGGTGCGGGCCGTCCTGCGGCTGCGGGCGGAGACGGCTGAGAGCGTGTTCGAGTCCGCTCCGGAGATGCTTTCCGCGACCGGAGCCGGCGAAGGTCCCGCCTGGCATCCGCGCCTCGGTCTGCTCACCAGCGGCGAGGGCAACATCAACCTCCGGGACAAGCAGGGGCGCGCGTCGGTCTACGTGCGCGACGCCGGGTCGAACGGCCTGCTCGTGGATCACGAGCAACGCGTTGTGATCTGCGAGCCCGTGAGGCGGCGCGTGTCGCGCCGGTCACTCGACGGCACCACCACCGTCCTGGCCGAGACATTCGAGGGTAGCCGGTTCAACCAGCCGAATGACGTGGCGCTCGACTCACGTGGACGGCTCTACTTCACCGACCCTCGCTACGGGAATCGTGACGGGATGGACCTGCTGGATGCGGCCGGCCGCCCGATCGAGGGTGTCTACCGGATCGACCCGGACGGCACCGTGACTCGCATCATCGCGCACGAGGTGGACCGGCCGAACGGCATCGCGGTGTCGGCCGACGACCGGCTGCTCTTCGTGGCCGACAACACGAACGACGTGCCCGGGGGCGCACGCCGGCTGTGGCGCTTCAACCTGCAGGACGACGGCACCGTGGACCTCGCCACGCAGACGCTGATCCACGACTGGAAGACGACACGCGGGCCGGACGGCATGAAGTTCGATGCCGAGGGTCGGCTCTACGTCGCGGCAGGGCTGAACCGGCCGAATCCTCCCGCGGAGACGGCCGACGAGCCGACGGCCGGGATCTACGTGTTCTCGGGCGGGGGCCTGCTCCAGGAATTCGTGCGCATCCCGCGCGACGAGACGACCAATTGCGCCTTCGGGGGCACGGATGGACGGACGCTGTTCGTCACTGCCGGAGGCACGCTCTGGAGCCTCCGCACGAAGACGCCCGGCCGCGTGGCCGTGCCGTGGAGCGACTAGGGTGCACTCATGAGACGTGTGTCGCCGGCTCGGGGGCGGCATCGGAATCTCATCCGCCGCTCCCACGACGGATTGGCTCGTCGCGTGGGCCGCGGCGGCCCAATGCTCCCTGAGCGTTCGCCGACCCCCATCGCCTACCCGCCTTTGCCTGCCACGCCGTCAACGCTCATAAGCAAGACAGGCTTTAGGGCGCAGGGGTGGGCTCAGACGTGGCCTTCATCGCGTCCATGAGCGGCCAGAGCTCGTCGATCTGCGGCTTGAAAATGTCGCCGATCAGGATGTCGGTGACGAGGCCCTTGCGGTCCTTGTTCTCCCGAACGAACCGGCCGAAGTTGAGGCCATCGTAAAACTCGCAGACGAGCCTCCGCATCCGTTCCATGCCGGCGATGTACTCCGGCCCCCACTTTCCCAGCTGTGCTGCGGACGTGTCGTTCCGCGCGAGGCCTTCGCTGATCGCGTCGGCGGCACACGCGCCGGACTTGAGCGCGAGGAGGATGCCCGACGAGTAGAGCGGGTCGAGGAAGCCGAATGCGTCACCGACGAGCACCCACCCATCCCCGGCGACCTCGCGGCTGCGATACGAATACTCCTTCGCCGCGCGGAACGGGCCGACCCGCTCAGCCGTGGCGATCCGGGGCTGCACACCCGGGCAACGGGCCACCTCCTCGACGTAGACACGCTCCAGATCCTTCGACGGCCGGCCCGTGAAGAGATAGTCGTAGGGCGCGACGACGCCGACGCTGACCACGTCGTCGTGCAGCGGGATGTACCAGAACCAGCCCCTCTTGCCCTCCGTCTGCATCACGAGGGTCGCCCCTTCATCTCGACCGGGGTCGCGGTGAGCACCCTTCCAGTAGGTCCAGATGGCCGCCTTCTTGAGGACGGGATCCCATTCACGGAGGCCGAGCCGGTCCAGGATGATGCCGCTCTGGCCGGCGGCATCGACGACGACGCGGGCTCGCATCTCCTGCTGAAGCCCGGCGTCGTCGACGGGCCGAACACCCACGGCCCGCGATCCCTCGAAGAGCACCTCGAGCACCCGCACTCCCTCACGCACGTCGACCCCGGACTCGCGGGCGTGGTCGAGCATCAGCTGGTCGAAATCCTGCCGGAGCACCTGCCACGTCTGCGAGCTCTCGTGGGGCTTGTGGTCGGAAAAGTAGAAGGGGGCGGAGAGCCGCCCCTGCTCGGTGACGAACTGCACGCTGTGCTTCTTGACGAACCGGCTGTCGCGGAGCTTCGGCAGGATGCCGAGTCGATCGAGCACCCAGAACGTCTCGGGGATGAGCGACTCCCCGACGTGGTAGCGGGGAAAATGCTCGCGCTCGAGCAGTCGCACCGAGTATCCCTGCTGGGCGATGAGTGTCGCGGTGGTGGCCCCGGCGGGCCCGCCACCGACCACGATGACATCCGGCTCGCGGACATCGGTATCGACACAACGGATCATGATCTGGTCCCCACGGGCAAAAGGTATCGTGTCGGGCGTCAGTCGCACGCAGGTGGTACGCGATCGTTCCCGGGCCACGCGTCGGCCGCATCACGGTCGTGCGGTTCGCGGGCCTGCTTGAGCAGCCTGATGAACTCCCGCAGCGTCTCGCCATCGAGATGGCCCAGCTGGTCGCTTCCGCACCGCCGCACCTCCTCGGCGAGAGCCTCCACCACGGCCCGCCCGCGATCCGTGATCCCGACCTCGACGATCCGCCGGTTCGTAACACTGCGTCGGCGCTGCACGAATCCCTGTTCCTCGAGTTTGTCGAGGAGCCGCGTCATGTCCGGGGCGCGGGAAACGAGCCGCGATCCGAGGACGGAAGAAGCCAGCGGCTGGGGGTCTGCCGCGTGCAGGACACGGAGGGCGTTGTATTGCTGGGCGCTGAGGCCGTGGCGGGCAAAGACACGTTCGTCGAGTTCCCGCAGCCGGTCATACGTCCTCCACAGCTGGAGGTAGGCCTCCTGCTCGAGCGAGTCGAATCGCGGTGCAGCCGCATTCGACGCCGGGAAAGGAGCAGGGGCAGGGGAACAGGTGACGGGCATGAGCCAAGCCTCTGGACGAACACCGTTACCACAATTATTGTTCTAACGAGTGTCGTGGCAAGAGGAATCGGCTTGAGCAGCCGAATCGCATGAATCCTGCCGAATGGACCGTCTTGGCGCTCCATTTGGCAGCGATGCTGGCGGCCGCGATCGCCCTTGGAGCGGTGGCGCGGAGGCTCGGCGTGCCCGCCGTCGTCGGGGAAATCGCCGGCGGCCTGCTCCTGGGGCCGACGATCCTGGGCAGGGTCGCCCCCGACCTGTTTGCCTGGCTCTTTCCAGCGAGCGGCCCGATTCCGAGTGCCCGCAACGCCGTCGCGCGGGTCGGGATGCTCATTTTCATCGTGACGATCGGGCTCGATGTGAGCGTCGGCGAGCTCCGACGCAGCGGCCGCCGCGCCCTCGCCGTGGGCACCGTGGGCACCTTCGTCCCACTCATCCTCGGCTTCCTGATGTGCTACGCGTTTCCCACGGTGATCGGCGTCACCGCGAAGGATCAGTTCGCGACCGCGCTCTTCATGGGCTCGATCCTCTCGCTCTCGGCCAACCCGGTGATTGCCCGCATCCTCATGGACATGGGGCTCTTCAAGAGCGACATCGGCAGGACGATCATGTCGGCCACGCTGGTGGACGACCTCGTGGGATGGGGTCTGTTTGCGGTGATCCTCGCCGAGTTCGCACCGCATGCCAGCCGTCCGGGCGCGGGCCTCTCGATTCTCGGCGTGGTCGTCCTCTTCCTCGGAGGCGTCCTCCTGCTCGGCCGGCTGATCCTGCCGCGGGCGCTGCGCTGGGCACGGGCGCGGCTGCCATATCCATCGGGCGTGATCTCCTGTGTGATTCTCTTCTGCCTGCTCGGGGCGGCCGGGTCGGAGCACCTCGGGCTCCACTCGTTCCTCGGTGCCTTCGTGGTGGGTATCGCGCTGGCGGACGCCTATGCGGCGGACCCACGGCCGTTCGAGATCATCGGCGAGTTTTCCTACGCCGTATTCACGCCGATCTTTTTCGTCTCCATGGCGATCTCGGCCGACTTCATCGCCGGGTTCGATGGCTGGCTCGTCGTCCTCATCACGCTCGTCGCCTTTCTGGGCAAGATCTCCGGCGTCTTCGTCGGCGGCAGGATGGCGGGCATGTCGAGCCGGCAGGCCCTCGCCGTGGGGTGCGGCCTCAACGCGCGGGGCATTCTCGGGATCGTGATGGCCGCCGCCGCGTTCGATGCCGGGCTCATCGACCTGCGGCTCTTCGTCGCCTGCGTGCTGATGTGCGTCATCACGACGATGGCGGCCGGCCCCGCGCTCGGCCTGATTCTCGGCACCCATCGCGAGAGACCTGAGCCCAGCTGAGGGGGCGATCGGTCCGTGCCCGCGAACGACGGGCCCTGGAATCCGGTCGCTTGCATCTGCCGGCCAGAGGCAGCCCCTCTCGGCCCTCAACCGATCAGCTCATGCACCACGCGACCGTTCGGCACCAGGGGGTGCGGACGATCGAGCATGTCGTGGATGTTGCGGTGCGGATCGACTCCCAGCAGATGGTACAGGGTGGCGATGATGTCGGCGGGTGCGGTCGGACTCTCGGCCGGCAGCGCACCGATCCGGTCGCTGGCACCGTGGACGAATCCCCCCTTGAATCCGCCCCCTGCCAGCAAGACCGAGTAGCACGCTCCCCAATGATCGCGGCCCGCGTTGGCATTCACACGCGGCGAACGCCCGAAATCCCCGAGAATCGCCACGATCGTGCGGTCGAGTCGTCCACTCTCGGCCAGATCGCCCAGCAGACTGCTTGCCGCCGCGTCGAACTGCGGAAGCAAACCACCTTGCAGCTTCTCGAAGTTTCCCGTGTGCGTGTCCCACGTCGCGTTCGCGTTGGGCGCCCACGACATCGTCACGACCCGCGTGCCGGCTTCGATCAGGCGACGGGCGAGGAGGATGCTCTGCCCGTAGATGTTTCTCCCGTAGCGCGTCCGCACCGCATCGGGCTCCCGTGCGATCTCGAAGGCGCGTTGCGTGTCCTCCGAGGTGAGCATGTCGAAGGCACGACGCTGGATCGCGGTCATTTCGTCGTACAACACGTCTCCACGGCTCGAACTGCCCGCCGCACGATCCAGACGTTCGAGCAGCGTGCTCCGCGCCTGCATCCGCGGAACGGGAATCTCGGGGGGCAGGGCGAGGTTCTTGACGCGAAAGCCCGCCGCGTTGGCGTCGTCGAGCACCCAGAAGGGATCGAGAGCGGCTCCGAGGAGCCCTGCCTGGAAGCCCGGCTGGAGCGGACCACCCGCGCCCTCCTGGGTCTTGTATGGCAGGGCCACGTACGGAAACATACTTGCCGGAGAAGGACGGAGTTGTGACAGCACCGCACCGAGATTCGGGTGGTCGTCCGGTTTCGCGCCTCCTCCCTTTTCGCCGCGATCGTGCCCCGTGAGTGCGACGTACACCGCCGCGGCGTGCGAGTTGTTCACGCTGTGATTCATCGACCGCACCAGGGTGCAGTGGTGCATCTGCTGCGCGAGTCGTGGAAGATGCTCACACAAGCGCACGCCCGGGACCGAGGTGGGGATCGACGCGAACGGACCGCGCACCTCGCTCGGCGCGTCGGGCTTCATGTCCCACATGTCCAGATGACTGGGGCCGCCGTTGAGGAAGATGATGATGCACGAGTCGGCTCGCGGGGCATTTCCGCCGGCCCCGCGGGCCAGCAGCTGGGGCAGGCTGATGCCGAGCCCCGTCAGTCCGCCGACGCGCAGCAACTGCCTCCTGCCCAGGGGCGGGATTCCGTCACGCCGGGAGGCCTCGAGCCGGAGCGTGTTCATGGGCTTGCCTCATTCGCGAATGGAGCGAACGCGGATCATCCTCAGGTGCGCGGTGGACGTGGCGAGGCCCAACCGCAACGGCTGCAAGTTCACCAAGAATCATCCCTGACAACAAGACCAGGCACCCGACTTCCAAATCGGCGCGCGGTACCGGGAATCGCGTCGCACGACAGGTCAGGTGGTCTCTCGGGACGTCACGATCGTCGGCCACGCGGATCTGATGCGCGCCCCCAATGCACCCGTCTCAGGGTCGGGCGTTGCCGGTGCGTGCAGGAACAGACTGGAATGCCGGGACGTAGCCCGTGAGTCGGCGGACGACGTCCGCGTGCTCGGGGCGGTCGGCGAGATTGACGGTTTCGTGCAGATCGTCCTGCTCGTCGTACAGTTCGCGCGCCACGATGGTGCCGTCATCACGGTCGCGCCACGCCGTGAATCGCCAACGGGGATCGCGGACGCTGTAGCCCATCAGCCGCCGCCCACCGGTTTCGCGGCCGGCGCGCGGATACTGGCTGACAGCCACCTCGCGGACCGTTGCAGCCGGGTCATCGAGGATCGGTCTGAGGCTCACTCCATCGAGGCCGGCTGGCGGCGGCAGGCCGCAGACGTCGGCGAGCGTCGGATAGACGTCGACGAGTTCGGCGAGCGACAGGCTGCGTCGGCCGGGCGACCGCTGTCCCGGAACGCGGATCACCAGCAGCGACCGCACCGCGAGCTCGAAGTTCGTGTGCTTGTGCCAGAGCCCGTGCTCGCCGAGCTGCCAGCCATGGTCGCCCCAGACGACGACGACCGTGCGGTCGTCGAGCTGCTCACGCTCGAGTGCGTCGAGCATCACACCGATCTGGGCGTCCATATAACTCGTCGCGGCGTAGTAGCCGTGCCGGAGCCGCTTCGCAAAGTCGGTGGGAATGGGACCCTGCTTGGGCACGTCGGCGTAGCTCCGCAGCTCTCCGTTCGAGTGCCCGGAGAACGCCGGCGCGCCCCGGGGCAGTTCAACGCTGGCGGGCACGTAGATGCGATCGCGGTCGTAGAGGTCCCAGTACCGCTTGGGGGCGACGAACGGCAGGTGCGGCTTCGCCATGCCGACAGCCAGAAAAAACGGCTCACCGCGTCGCTTCAATTCCCCGAGCGTCCGCACGGCGAGTCGCGCGACCTGTCCGTCGAGATACGCGTCGTCGGGAACGTCCGCCGCCTCCGTGGCGGGGCCCCGTGCGCGGCCCTTCGCGTCGCGATGGCGTTTGCCGGCCAGCATGGCCCGGGCCTCGGGGCTCGCGTACGGCGGCACCTTCGGCACCTGCCATGGCGTCGACCAGGTCGGCGGATCATCGAAGCCACCGTGGAAGATCTTGCCCATGCCCTGCACGAAATACCCGTGGGACTTGAAGTACTGGCCGATGGTCACCGCATCGGGCAGTGCCGTGCGAAAATGCGTGTCGAGATCCCACACGCGGGTGGCATCGGGCCGTCTGCCCGTCATCAGCGAGCTGCGGGAGGGGCTGCAGACCGCCTGCTGGCAATAGGCCCGATCGAATACGGTGCCTCGGGCGGCGATGCGATCGATCGATGGAGTTTGGATGAGATCGCTGCCCGAGGCGAGCGCCTCGGGTCGCAGGTCATCGATCGCGATGAACAGTACATTCAGCCGGCCCTCATCGGGAGCCGCGGCGACGACAGGGATCGCGCAGCCACAGGCCAGCGCGATGCCCGCGACGAGGACGTGCCCAATGCTGGACATGCCGAAACCTCCCACGATATCGATTCGACTGCGGGAGCCGTTTGCGAACTTCCGCCCTCCGCCGCACATTCCAGCAACCCACGACATAGGACCGCCGTCAGGCGAAGAGGTCGTGGATGGTGCGGCCCGGGCGGACGAACTGGGGGCGGCCGCCGAGGTCGGGAAGCACCTGCGTCTCAGGCACGCCGAGGGCGTGGTAGAGCGTGGCGACGAGGTCGACGGGAGCCACGGGGTTTTCCTGCGGAAACGCCGCGTGTCGATCGCTGGCGCCGTAGACGAACCCGCGGCGAAACGGGCCCCCGGCGAGTACCGTGGTGAAGCAGCCCGGCCAGTGATCGCGGCCGTCGGCTCCCGCCCCCGCGTCGCTGTTTACCTGTCCCACGCGCGGCGGGCGGCCGAACTCGCCCCTCCAGACCACCACCGTGTCGTCGAGCAGGCCGCGCTCCTCGAGGTCGTCGAGCAGCGCCGAAAACGCCATGTCCGCCACCGGCATGAGGCGGTCCTTGTGGTCGACGAAGTTGCGGCTGTGCGTGTCCCAGTAGACGCTGACGTTCTTGATGCCGTCGTTGGGCCAGAAGACGGTGACCAGTGGCACCCCGCGCTCGATGAGGCGCCGCGCCTGGAGCACTGATTGGCCGTGCGGATTGCGGCCGTACCGGTCGCGGACCCGCGCGGGCTCGTCGTCGAGGTCGAACGCCCCCCGGCCGTTCGCCGCCCGGGTCAGGAGGTCGAAGGCCCGCTGGTGAAATTCGTCCCGATCGGCGAGCGCTCCTGCCTGCGCGCGAGTCTGTCGGTCGAGGCTCGCGAGCAACTCCATCCTTTCCGAGAGCCGACCCACCGAGAGTCCGGCGGCTAGCGACATGTTCGGCACGCGATAGTCGCCGGTATTGGGGTCGCTGTCGATCGTCAACGGATCATGGGCGGCACCGAGCCATCCGGCGAACTGCCCCTGACTCTGCTCCACGAACCGCGGCACGTCCCCCGGCACGATCGGGCGCATCTGCACGCCCGGCAGCGCATCGCGTCCACGACCGAGCGCGGCGAGGACGGACCCGACGTTCGGCCACTGACGGCGCACGTCATCGACGGTCGCGGGCGGCTGGCCCGTGAGCAGGAAACTCGTGGCCCGCGTGTGGTCGGCGTTGGCATGGGTCATCGACCGGACGAGGCACAGTCGGTCGGTGCGCGTCGCGAGCTTGGGGAAGTGCTCGCCGATCTGGATGCCGGGCATGGCCGTCGAGATCGGCCGGAACTCGCCGCGCACCTCGCGTGGAGCGTCGGGCTTGGGATCCCACGTCTCGAGCTGCGACGGCCCGCCCCACATGAAGAGAAAGATGCAGCGCTTCGCCTTGCCGAAGCTCGGCTCCGCCGGCAGTCCCGCGGCTGCGGCACGCCCGCTGAGCAGTCGATCGAGCGACAGGCCGAGCATCCCCAGCGAGCCGAGCTGAAGCAGCCTGCGGCGGTCATCAAGCCGGTTCACGTGCGTTCGCTCGGGCATGACGGGCATGAGACGTCTCCTCACCAGAAGCCGCGCCGTCGCTCGCCTACAGCGTGACCGTGCTGATCTGTTGGTGTCCCACCGCGACGAGGGACGCGCCGTCGGCTGCGAGCAGGATGTCGTGGATGTGGTTGCCGACCTTTTCCTGGGCGAGCAGCCTGCCGTCGCTCGTGGCATAGGCGCTCACGAAGCCGCCATTGTCGCCGCCGGCTGCGACGAGCCAGCCGTCGCCCGGCCCGAACCGGAGCGCCTCGACCAGTCCCTTGTACTTCGTGTCCTCGATCTCCGCCCGCCGCGACTGGGCCTGCCACTCGAACAGCTCGATTCGTGACGCCCCCTCGAGGTGGTCGATGTTGCCGACCTTGCCCATGCCGCCGACCGCGAGCAGCGTGGCGTCGGACGAAAATGCGAGCGACCGGATGCCGCCGATGGAATGGTTCCGCGCCTT
Source organism: Planctomycetaceae bacterium (assembly GCA_046091445.1). GTDB lineage: Bacteria > Planctomycetota > Planctomycetia > Pirellulales > UBA1268 > QWPN01. The sequence goes on from JBJTBO010000238.1 coordinate 10,222, forward strand.
CGGATCCCACGTGTACATCACGGGGGTCTCCAGCCGTCCCGCGATCGACCCGCTGGCAGCATCGCGCACGAGCACGAGCCCGGTCTTCGATCCCGTCGCCAGGAATCGGCCGTCCGGGGAGAAGGCCACGGCGTAGAGCATCGACGGATAGCCGTGCGGCGTTTTGACGTCGTTGTCGCCCCAGTCGGCGACGCACCCGCCGGTCGCGACGTCCCAGAGACGCGTTCGCATGTCGTCCGCGACACTGGCGACCCGCGTGCCGTCGGGCGAGAGCGCGAGCCTGCGGATCCACTTCGCATGCGCGCCCTCCACCCTGCGGACGACGCTCCCCGTCTCGGCATCCCACCAGATGAGCGCTCCGTCGTAGCCGCCGGACACGATCGTGCCGCCCACGCGGACGATCCCGGTCACGTAGCTGCCATGGCGTGCCTCACCGATCGGGCTTGCCTCGGGCTTGTCGGCCCCGAGATCGATCCTGTGGACCGCGAAGTCGCTCATGCCGACGAAGGCCACTCCCGGGCTCTCGGCCGTCGCGATGCAGAAGGGGATCGCCGGGAGGCCGTGCGTCTTGACGACCTTCACGGCGTCGGGGGTGCGGGCGGCGGTGGGCTCGGTCTGCTGCATGCGTGGGACCCCTGGGTTGGTGACGACAGGAGGGATGCTCGGCGCGTCAGGCCAGCACCTCGGTGATCGGTTCGCTGCCGAAATCCGCGAGCGGCACCGGCCGAGACCCGAGCATGTATTCGTGTTCGGGATCGATCCCGAGCGAGGCGAGGATGGTCGCGAAGAGGTCGCCGGCCGAGGCCTCCCCCTCGACGACCGTGTGCCCTTCCTTGTCGGTCTTGCCGTACGCGACGCCGCCACGGACGCCCGCCCCCGAGAGGCTGCAGCTCCACGCGCTCGCGAAATGGTCACGGCCGAGGCTGGCGTTGATTCCCGGGGTGCGGCCGAATTCGCCCAGCGTGATCACGAGCGTGTGCTCGAGCAGCCCGCGGGCACGCAGGTCGTCGAGCAGCGCGGACATGCAGTGATCAAGGTCGGCGCAGAGCTCCTGATGCGTCTCGAAGTTCTGCCCGTGGCTGTCCCACCAGGCGCGCGCGACCTTGACGAACGGCACGCCGGCCTCGACCAGCCGCCGCGCGATCAGGCACTGCTCGCCGAACTGCGTGGACCCGTAGCGGGCCCGCACCGACTCCGGCTCGCGGCCGATGTCGAAGAGGTCGGCACTCGCCATCATGCCCTGCACCCGCTGGTAGGCGGAAAGGTGGCTGTCGACCGCGAGGCTGCGGCTCTCGGCGGTGAACCGCCTGGCGAGCGCGTCGCGGAGCGCGGCGCGGTCGTGATGATCGACGTCCGTGAGGTTCTCGAGCCGCAGGATGTTCGGCGGGGTCATGCTCTCGCTGAGGAACATCGGCGAGTAGCGGGCTCCGAGGAAGCCGCTCGTGCCCTTCCGCCGCCCCTCGGTGGACGTGTAGAGCGAGACGTAGTCGGGAACCGTGCTTTCGAGCCGCCCCAGCTCGCGGGCGACGATCGCGCCGATGTCCGGAAAACGCACGCTCGGGTCGTTGCGCCGGCCGCACTCCATGAGTTCCGCGGCGGTGCCGTGATCGGCGATCTTCGTGTTGAGCGAACGGATGACGGCCGTGTGTCGCATCCGCTGCGCGAGGCCGGGCAGGAGCTCGCTGATGTGA
>JBJTBO010000239.1:0-8315 GCA_046091445.1 Planctomycetaceae bacterium
GATCAGCACGTTTCCGTCGATCCCCACCGCGATCGACGGCGTGCGGATCTGCGACGGCCTGCCGGAGATCGCGGCGGTGCTCGATCGGGCCACGCTCATCCGCTCGCACGTGCAGCCCGACCTCGGCAGCAGCCTCCACTCGCGGCATCAGTATCACTGGCACACCGGCTACGTGCCGCCGCAGACCGTGGCCTGTCCCCACATCGGCGCCTGGATGGCCCGCGTGCTCGGCCCCGTCAATCCGATCATGCCGGCGTTCGTGAACATCGGTCAGCGGCTCGAGGGGATCGGCGAGAACGAGGAGATCAAGGCGTTCACGACGGCCGGCTTCTTCGGCAGCGAATACGGTCCGATGAACCTGCCCTTTCCGGAGGAGGCGGCGGTGGCCGTGCGACCGCCCAAGGGCATGGAGCCCGGGCGGTTCGCGGATCGCTACGAGCACTTCAAGCGGCTTGTCCGCGCCGCACCCCCTGCCGCCTTCACGAGCGACCACCATCAGGAGTCGATGCTCCGGTCGCTCGAGAACGCCCACCGGCTCCTCGGGGCCAAGGAGCGGGAGGCCTTCGACATCACGCTCGAGCCGAAGGACGTGCTCGCGCGGTACGACACCGGCCGGTTCGGGCGGGGGTGCCTGCTCGCCCGGCGGCTCGTGGAGCGGGGGGTGCGCTACGTGGAGGTCACGACCGAGTACGTGCCCTTCGTCCACTGGGACACGCACGAACGCGGACACGAGACGGTGGCCCGCCTGCACGGCGAGATCGATCGGCCGATCGCCGCGCTCATCCGCGACCTCGAGGCCGGCGGACTGCTCGACCGCACGCTCGTCGTCATCGCCAGTGAGTTCAGCCGCGACATGATCACCGAGGGGCAGCCGGGCTCGACCGCGGCCGATCAGGCCAACTCACCCAAGGATTTTCTCCAGCTGCCGAACCACTACGGCCAGCATCGTCATTTCACGGGCGGCTCGACGGTCGTGCTCTTCGGCGGCGGCGTGAAACGCGGCTTCGTCCACGGCAGGACCGCCGACGAACGGCCGTGTATGGCGATCGAGCATCCCGTCACCGTCACGGATCTCCACGCCACGCTCTTCACGGCGCTCGGCGTGAGCCCGCGCACCGTTTTCGACATCGAGGGCCGGCCCTTCTACGCCACCGAGGACGGCGCCGGCAGGCCGGTCGAGGCGATCTTCGCCTGAGCGATCCCATCGCGGCGATCGCCGGTCCGAGTTCCACGTCACCAGGAGAGTGTTTCCATGATCGCCCGCCTCGTTCGTCGGAGCCTGCCGATCGCGGTGTCGCTGCTCACCGCCGCCGTGGCCGCGGCCGCGGAGCCCGTCGCGCCGCCGGCCGCCGACCGCGTGCGGGTCATCGTCTTCGGGGCCCAGCCCGACGACGCCGAATACAAGGCGGGCGGTGTCGCGGCGCTCTGGGCCCGGGCCGGTCATGCGGTGAAGCTCGTCTCGGTGACCAACGGCGACATCGGCCACTGGAAGGAGGCCGGTGGCCCGCTGGCCCGCCGCCGCACCTCCGAGTCGGCCGCCGTGGCCCGCACGCTCGGCGTCGCCTCCGAGGTGCTCGACATCCACGACGGCGAGCTCGTGCCGAGCCTCGAGAACCGCCGCACGATCACGCGGCTCATCCGCGCGTGGGAGGCCGACGTGGTGATCTGCCACCGGCCGTGGGATTACCATCCAGACCACCGTGCCGTGGGCATGCTCGTGCAGGATGCGGCGTTCTTGGTGACCGTGCCGTTCTTCTGCCCCGATGTGCCGGCGCTCGCGAAGAACCCCGTGTTCCTCTATTCGAGCGACTCCTTCCGGAAGCCCTATCCGTTCGAGCCCGACATCGTCGTGGCGGTGGACGACGTCTTCGAGCTGAAGGTCGACGCGCTCCTGGCGCTCGAGTCCCAGACCTTCGACGGCGGCATCAACGGCCCCCCGCCCACACTGCCGCCGGGTCGCGCACCGGCGGCTCTGCGGCAGTGGCTGCGGGAGCGCTGGGACAGTCGGCAATCGGGCGAGGCGCAGCGCTATCGGGAGGCACTGGCGAAGTGGTACGGTGCCGATCGCGCGGCCGCTGTACGGTATGCCGAGGCCTTCGAGATCTGCGAGTTCGGCCGCCAGCCGAACGACGCCGAAATCCGCCGGCTCTTTCCTTTCTTTCCCCAGCCATGACCCGGGGCCGACGAAACGAGGGACTCCATCCATGATCAGACAGATCGGACAGATCGGACAGATCGGACAACAGGCCACGACCTCCAGTCCCGTGTCGCCCGCCGCAGCGGGTGCATCGACATCGGACTCGGTCCCGTCGGCCGCCGCAGCCGCGAGTCCGCTCGTGTCAGCGGTGGAGACCGCCTCCGATCCGTACTCGCTCGTGCGCCCACGGCGCCCGATCCGGGGCATCTCTGCGGTGCTGCTCCCCTGCACCACCTCCGGCGTGCCCGACTGGGATGCCTTCGTGGCCCACGTCGCGCGCACGGCCTCGGTCGGCATCACGCCGGCGGTCAACATGGACACCGGCTACGTCAATCTCATCGACGACACGATTCGTCGCGAGGCGCTGCGGCTGGCCCGCGACGTGGTCGGGCCGCGCGGAGACCTCGTCGCCGGGGCGTTTGTCGCGGACGACCCCGGGTCGGCTTTCGACGAGGCGGCCTACGGCCGCCAACTCGACATGATCGCCGCGGTCGACTGCATGCCGGTGGTCTTTCCCTCGTTCGGCCTCAACGCGGGCGTGGATGCGGACGTGGTCGGGCGGCTGCAGGTTCTCGCCCGCCGCGTCGAGCGCTTCATTGGCTTCGAGCTGAGCCCCGAACTCCTGCCGAGCGGCCGGGTGCTCTCGCTCGAAGCCTATGGCGAGATGCTCCAGATTCCGCAGTGCGTCGCCGCAAAGCACTCGTCGTTCTCGCGGCGGCCGGAGTGGGAGCGGCTGGCGCTGCGCGACCGCGTGCGGCCCGACTTCCGCGTGCTCACCGGCAACGACTTCGCGATCGACATGGTGCGCTACGGCAGCGACTGGCTGCTGGGGCTGTCGACGGCCGCACCGGAGGCGTTCGCGCAGCGCGATCGCTGGTGGGCGGATGGCGACACCCGGTTCGACGAACTCGACGACGCGCTCCAGGCCCTCGGCGATTTTGCTTTCCGGCGTCCGGCCCCCGCCTACAAGCACACCATGGCTCAGGCGCTGCGGCTGCGGGGCCTCATCGCGTGCGACGAGCCCTATCCGGGAAATCCGCGCCGGCCGGAGAGCGACCGCGAGATCGTCGCGGCGCTGCTCGACCGCATCGCCCGCGCCGCACTCGCTCCCGCCGCATGACGGTGAGACCGGCGGACTCCTCGCGACTATACTCGGCGTGCGTCGTACGGCCCGTCGTACGAACAGGTTGCCTGCTCCCGGAGATCGTTCCCGTGATCGTGACGTCGCGCCCGACCAGTCTCGCTCCGTCCTGCTCGCGTCGCGGTGCGTTGGGGCTGGGCGCGGTTGCCGCCGCCTTCGGCTGGGCCCGGCCCGGTTTCGCCCAGCCCGCGAAGCCGCCCCTCTTCGGGATCTCGCTGGCGCAGTGGTCGCTCCATCGCGCCTTCTTCGGGCGCGGCGGTGTCGAGAAGCGCGATCCGCTGGAGTTTGCCACCATCGCGAAGGGCGACTTCGGCATCGAGGCCGTCGAATACGTCAATCAGTTCTACAAGGATCACAAGGACAGCGACACGGTGCCCCGGGATCTGCGGAAGCGCGCCGACGATGCGGGCGTGCGGGGTCTGCTGATCATGTGTGACGGCGAGGGCGCGCTGGGCGACGCCGACGAGGCCAGGCGCGCCAAGGCGGTGGAGAATCACTACCGATGGGTGGAGTGGGCGAAACTGCTCGGCTGCCACTCGATCCGCGTCAACGCCGCGTCGAGCGGCGGCTACCGCGATCAGGTCGGCCGGGCAGCCGACGGCCTCCGGCGGCTCACGGAGTTCGGGGCTGATCATGACATCTCCGTGATCGTGGAGAACCACGGCGGCCTGTCGTCGAACGGCACGTGGCTGGCCGAGGTGATGCGCACGGTCGACCACCCGGGCTGCGGCACGCTGCCCGACTTCGGCAACTTCTTCGTCCAGCGGCCCAACATCGAGTATGACCGCTACCAGGGCGTGCTCGACCTCATGCCATTCGCCAAGGGCGTTTCGGCGAAGGCGCACGACTTCGACGAGGCGGGCAACGAGACCCACACCGACTACCGTCGGATGATGAAGATCGTGCTCTCGTTCGGCTATCGCGGGCACGTCGGCATCGAGTACGAAGGGTCGAGGCTGGGAGAACCGGAGGGCATCCGGGCGACGAAGCAGCTGCTCGAAACGGTTCGCAGCGAACTCTCGTCGTAGGCGGACGCGGCCGCCCGCTGGCGTCACATGAACAAAGCATTCTGTCGTGAGCCCGACGAGACCCGTCCCGCGCGCTGCCCCGCCTGTGGCAACAAAGGGCTCGTCGTGTCGGCCGACACGCTTGCGGAGCACGTCACCGCCGCGGCGCCCGGGCAGCTGGGGGAGCCGGTGGCCTTCTGTGGCACCGACACCTGCGACGTGGCCTATTTCGACCTGCTCGAGCGGGTGGTGCCGGTCGCCGAGGCACGGGGGCTGCCGTGGCCGAAGGATCCCGGCGGCACGCTGTGCGCCTGCTTCGGGCTGACGGCCGACGACGTGGATGCCGACATCGTCGCCGGGTCCGTCGAACGGGTGCGTGACGTCGTGCGACGGGCTGGTCAGCCCGGGGCCGAGTGCGGCCTGCGGGCCGCCGACGGCCGCAGCTGCACCGCCCGCGTGCAGCGGTACTTCCTCCGCCGTCGCGCGGAACTGATCGGCTAAAGCGTGTCTCGCATCGATGGAGCGACGACGTGGCAGACCAAGGCGGGTAGGCGAAGGGGGTCGGCGAACGCTCGAGGAGCATTGGGCCGCCACGGCCCACGCGACGAGACTTTTGTCGCCCCCGAGCCGGTGACACACCTATCTTGAATGTGCTCTCAGCCATGCGGCTCCTGAGCTGGAACATCCACAAGGGCATCGGTGGCCGCGACCGCCGGTATGCGCTCGGCCGGATCATCGACGTCATCGAGGCGGAGAACCCCGATCTGGTCTGCCTCCAGGAGGTCGACCGCGGCGTGCGCCGAAGCCGCTTCGACGACCAGCCGCGGCTCCTGTCGCGGTACTTCCGTTGTCACTCGGTCTTCCAGGCCACCGTCGCCGTCGCCGGCGGAACCTACGGCAACCTCGTGCTCTCGCGGTGGCCCGTCGCGAGCCGGCACCGCATCTCGTTGCGGCAGCGATCGAAGAAGTCGCGTGGCGCGCAGCTCCTGCTCGTCGCGACGCCGGAGGGACCGCTCCACCTCGTCAACATGCACCTGGGGCTGGCCGAGGCGGAGCGCCACTGGCAGATGCAGAGGATGCTCGGGCACATGCTCTTTCGCTCCGCCGACCCGCATCCGGCGCTCGTGGTCGGAGACTTCAACGACTGGCGCGACACGCTCGCCGCGGGGCTGCTCGCGGCGAACGGCTTCCGGCAGGTCACGAGCCCGCCATCCCGCTTCCGGTCGTTCCCGGCATGGCTTCCGCTCGGGGCGCTCGACAAGGCCTTCACCCGCGGTTGCATCACCGTGCGGCAGGCACGGGTCGTGCGCACGACGCTCACCAAGGTCGCGAGCGACCACCTGCCACTGGTCGTCGACTTCCACCTGGAGCAGCGGACCGAGTCTCGTGCGAGCGCGGCACCGTCCTGAGGGACCCGACCAGTTGGCTCGGAAGTGATTCTGGTACGTTGCTCGAGCCGATTCGCAGCCGAGGCTGGCAGCGTATGGAGGACGCGCATCGATGATGAGGTCAGTCCACTCCCGCACCGACAGGGCACGTCGTCTCGTGATCGCGACCATCGTGCTGATTCCACCCATGGCGTACGGTCGGGACCCACCCGGAGCCACGGGACCTCGTCCGGTGACGCCCGGAAAGGACGGCCGGCCGGAGGTCGTGAATGCCGCAGCGGACGACGCGCGTCCGGACCAGCCGGCCTCGCGGTCCAAGCGCGCGATCGAGGGGTTTCGGATACTCGTCGACGATCGTCTCCTCCCGGGGGGCGAGCAGGCCGACGTCGGGGCTGAGGCGCTCGAGTTTCTCCGGGCGAAGCTCGTCGACATCCGCATCGTCATGCCGGCCGACCGGCTCGCGCGACTGCGTGGGGTGACGATCGTGGTGGACCACTCGTGCGGGGCCCTCGCCTCGATGCAGTACCACCCGAGTGCCGACTGGCTCGCCGATCATGGCTATCCGCGGAGCCTCGCCCGCTGCGTCCACGTGCCTCGCGCCGCCCAGCTCGCGACGGTGAGGAACGTTTCCGAGCAGCCGTGGGTGATCCTGCACGAACTCGCCCATGCCTACCACGACCAGGTGCTCGGGTTCGACGAGCCGCGGATCGTGGCGGCGTGGGAGGCGTTCAAGAGCAGTGGTGCCGGCGACGACGCCCTTCTCTTCAACGGCTCCCGCACGCGGCACTACGGTCTCACTGACCAGAAGGAGTTCTTCGCCGAGATGACGGAGGCGTATTTCGGCACGAACGACTTCGCGCCGTTCAATCGTGCCGAACTGCGCACTGGGTTTGCGGACCTCCACGCCCTGCTCGAGGAGATCTGGCGTGGGCGCGACTGAGGCCGGATCTTTCGCCCAGCAGGCAAAATATCGCAGCCCGCGTCGAACCTCTGCGATGGGCGGGGAGCCGAGTGTGCGGGCTGGGCAAGTCGCTCGGACGGGCTTGTCGCAGGCGGCACCTCACGAGCCGCAACGGTTGCGCGGGTCGTGCGGCATGACCCGCCGGAGGACCGTCGCGTGCGGTGAAAAGCCGATTCTCCCTTGGGGAGGCGGGGCATCGCATGTTGGTGCGCGCCGTTCTGCACGCTCAGGCCATCACACGGGTGCCGGGAATGTCGCAACGCACGAGCAGGACCATCATGCTCGGCAGTGTTGTGCGCGGCTTGCGCGTCGCGTCGCTCTGCGTGTTGCTTGCCGGGGCCCTCGTCGTCATGCCCTCGGCCACTGCGGCTGACGCCACTCGACCCACATGGACCGGCAGCATCGATGCGTTGCTCTTGTGGCGGGATGGTCCCGCGTCCCGGCCGCTCTACTTCGAGAGTGCCGACCCGGCCAGTGTGCCGCTCGATGCGGGCGGGATCGCGACGGGCATGGCCGCCGGGCCGCGCTATGCGATCGAGTGGAGCAAAAACGGCACCGACGCGGTGGAGTTCAACTACTTCAACGTCGAGTCATTCACCGGATCGCGCAGCGTCGCGTCCCCGGGAGGCGGTCTCGAGCAGGCCGACATCTTCGGCTTCCGGTTTCCCGACGTGACGTCGGCCACGGCGGTCTCGTCAGCCGGCATCAAGTCGTTCGAACTGAACCGCCGTCGGGCACTCGCTCGGTTCGACGGCGACTTCATCTACGGCTTCCGCTGGGTGGAATGGAACGAGCGGCTGGCGGTCACCGACTCGACGCTCACCGGCGCGGTCACCGGCTCGGACTTTTTCTCCGCGGACACCACCGACAGCCTCTACGGCGCCCAGATCGGCCTCGACCTCGTCCTTGCGGGCAGCCGCTCGGGGCGGGCCTGGATCGAGGGCCTCGGGAAGGCTGGCATCTATTACGACCGGGCCGTGCAGCACAGCTTCGTGGACAGCGTGAGCACCGACCAGGTGATCCGCAGCACGGCCGCCTCGGCGGACCTGACGAGCTTCTTCGGCGAACTGGGTTTCACCGGCTGCGTGCGGCTCTCGCGGCACTGGGTGGCCCGCACGGGCTTCACGATGTTTTGGCTCGGCAACCTCGCCGAGCCGGCCGGTCAGTTCTCGGCCAACAATCTCTTCTCCGACGAGATCCGCACGGGGATCACGAGCGGTGCGAGCACGTTCCTCTACGGCCTGAATCTCGGGCTCGAAGCGTCCTGGTGAACGACGCGGTCGCAAGGCCGCCCGTGCGCGATCGCCCGCCTGTGCCCGCTCGGCCCCGGCGCCGAACGTCTGTTCGCTCGCTCCTGCCCCCGGTGGCGCACGCCTCCAGGCGTGCGAATGAACTCGTTGCCGCTCGCCCCAGTCCGTCGCGTGGGGCTCGCGCTCGCCCCTGCCTGCTTGCTCACACCCCGTAACTCCGTTCCATTGATCTTCGCCCCGGGTGCTCATGCCCCCAGTGGCGCACGCCTCCAGGCGTGCGAATGGATTCGGTGCCGCTCGCCCCACTCCGTCGCGTGCGGCTCGCGCTCGCCCGTGCCTGCTTGATCCTCGAGCGGTGCATCCCGCAGGTG
>JBJTBO010000240.1:0-6848 GCA_046091445.1 Planctomycetaceae bacterium
CCGTAGACGACGCGACAGACGCACCGCGACGACGACGGCGGGGCCGACGCGGAGGTCGCGGCCGTGGGCGAGGTGGTCGCTCCGGCTCCGAAGCACGGCCCGGAGACGTCGCATCCGACGTGGGTGCCGACGACACCGCTCTGGGCGACAGGACAGGGGGCGTCAGGCACCGCGAGGATGACTCGGATGAGCCGTTCCCCGGAGGGTACGGCGTGCGGCCGGCAGCGAGGAATGAAGGGGATGAACGCGGGAGTCGTTCCGCGGCGGATCGTACGACGGACCAGGGCTCCGAGGGCGAGGGAGGCGGCAGGTCCCGTCGCCGCGGCAGGCGACGGCGGTCCGGCGAGGGAGGACGAGCCAACGGCGGCGAGGGATCCGCCACCTCCGAATCCTCGCGACGGTCGTCTCGCACGCGACGCGAACGCCGCCCTGCGGCCGAGCCGAGGGGCGAATCGAGGGATGAATCGAGGGGCGATGCCGGGTTCGCGCGGCGCCGACGCAGCGACTTCGCGCCGGTCGGGTCGGGTCACGACGAGGACGACGAGGGCCTCGAATTCCTCGGCCTCGACGAGTCGGGGACGGACGCGACCCACCGCGACGTTCGCCCGGTCACCGACGACATCCTCGTCGAAAGCGGCCTCGCCTCGGTGCAGGACGTGCCCAGCTGGGTCGAGGCGATCGGCATCGTCATCGCCGGCAACCTCGACGCCCGCAGTCGATCGACGCGGGGCGACGACGGACGGCGCGGCGGACGCTGACGGCTGCCGGCACGGTCAGGCCGGTCATTCGCGGGCCGGTCGATCGCACGGGCCGGTCGTTGGCAGGCCGTACGGCGGCAGCTCGTTCAAGCGCAGGTCACTTGAGCGAGATGGTCCTCGCCAGCGGCTTGAGGATCTGTTCGACCACGCATGTGTCCACCACCTCGCGGGCGAGCTGGGCGAGTCGCTCGGTGACCTCGACGAACGTGGTCTGCGGCTCGAGGCTGCCGTACTGTCGGGCCGTCACGTAGACGCTCAGCTGTTCCTCGTTGAATTCGCCGGTCCGCACCTGGAACGCGTTCGTCCGCGTCTCGGTGCTGACACGCACCTGGACGCGACAGTCCTCGTCGAGGCTCCTGGTGAGCGAGGGCTCGTAGTTGATCACACGGCCGCCGGGCATCTCACCGACGCGGTCGAAGGCGGCACCGACTCCCAGCGCCTCGGCCAGCAGGGCGTTGTGGTTGCCGCGGAAGGCGAAGTCGAACCCGAAGAGCACGTCGAGGGCCTCGCAGTCGAGCGGGCTCACCGAGAGATACGCCGGCGCCAGGTCGAGCACGAGGCGGTGCTGCTCGAGCGCCGCCTCGATCGAGGGTGGATTCACCTGGCCTGAGCAGAGCCGCTTCGCCTCCACGGCGGCCCAGCGGTACCGTCCCTGCTCCTTGTCCTCCTCGAGCACATAGTCCCGCTTGTCCCGGCAGTAGAACTTCCGCATCGTGGGGTAGTGGCGCTGCACCCGCTCGAAGTACTGCAGGATCGTCTCGCGGTGGGACGGCAGCTCCATCTCGGTGGCCAGGTTGACGTTCACGTAGAAGTCATCGGCCAACGAGGCATAGGCTGCCATGGCGGTCTCTCCTGGACGGTCGGCGGGGAGCGGCTGCGCGATCCCCCGAGCAAAGCCTTGAAGTATAGAAAAGCCTGTTTCAGCCTGTCAAAACACCTCGCGCGCGCCCGCTGCTGGCGTCGGCCGACAGCGTCTGCCATAGTATGAGGGTCGTGTGTGGGTCGGCCCAAAGCCACCCACGACGGCGTCGGCCAGCCCTGTTCGCCCCAGCCTCTACGGCTCAGCCTTCCTCTCGCCCGGCTCGAGCGTCCCTGCCGGGTACCGCCATGCCCTCCGGCCCTGCGATGCCTTCCGGCTCCGCCTCGGCAGACAGCGCGTCCATTCCCGACGATCGGCTCACGATCGAGCGACGCGGAGACGACGTGCTCGTCGTGCGCGTCCGCTCGGCGGGGGCCGAGCATGAACGCCTCCCGGACGCCGTGTTCTCGTTTCGCTGCGGCGATCCCCAGTACGCGTACTGGCTGGATCGGGTGAATCGCCGCAGGAGTGACGGCCCGCGCTGACCCGCGGCCCTGCTTCAGCCTTCCACGTCGGGACGACCCTCAATCGTCCCCGCGCGAGCTGGCGATCAGCGAGATGAACTCGCGATTGCGCTTGAACTTCGCGAGCTGCTTCGTGAGCTGCTCCATGGCATCGACGTGGTGCATGCTCGACAGGGTGCGTCGCAGCATGCTCACGGCGTGGAGCGTGTTCGCGTCGAGCAGCTTCTCTTCGCGGCGCGTGCCCGACTGCGAGATGTCGATCGAGGGCCAGACCCGCCGATCGGCCAGCTTCCGGTCGAGCACCAGCTCCATGTTGCCCGTGCCCTTGAACTCCTGAAAGATCAGCTCGTCCATCCGGCTGCCCGTGTCGATCAGCGCGGTCGCGACGATCGTCAGGGAGCCGCCCTCCTCGAAGACCCGGGCCGTGGCGAACAGCTTCTTCGGGATGTCGAGCGCCTTGATGTCGACGCCGCCCGACATCGTGCGGCCGGTGTTGCCGACCCACTTGTTGAAGGCTCGCGCCATCCGGGTGATCGAGTCCATCAGGAGAAACACGTCCTTGCCCGCCTCGGCCATCCGCTTGCAGCGTTCGATGACCAGCTGGGAGAGCCGGACGTGGCTCTCCACGTCACAATCGAGGCTGCTGGCGAGCACCTCCCCCTTCACCGACCTCCGCATGTCGGTGACCTCTTCGGGTCGCTCGTCGATGAGCAGCATGACGAGCGTCAGCTCGGGATGGTTCTGCGAGATCGCCTGCGACACCTGCTGCAGCAGCACCGTCTTGCCGGTGCGTGGAGGCGCCACGATGAGCGCCCGCTGCCCCTTCCCGAGCGGCGTGAGCAGGTCCATCACCCGGGTCGTGATCGGCTGCTGTCCCGTCTCCAGCCGCAGCCACGTCTCCGGATTGATGGGCGTGAGCTGATCGAACGTCTTGACGTTGACGTACTCATCCGGGGGCATGCCTTCGACCGACTCGATCTCGCGCACCCGCGGCCCCTGCTGCCGCCGCGCCGGCTGCACGAGCGCCTTGATGAACACGCCCTCGCGCAGGCGGTAGCGCTCGATCATCGGCGCGGGCACGAAGGGATCGGTGCGCTCGCGGTTGTAGTTCGTCTCGGCACTCCGCAGGAAGCCGTAGCCATTGGGGTGCATCTCGAGGACGCCGGCGCCCGTCTCCAGGGGAATCGGCTCGCCGTTCTCTGTCACCTCCGGTTCGGGCTCCGGGGCACGCATGCCCTCGCTGTCCATGCCGACAGCACCCGCGCCCGCCGGCGCCGGACCGGGACCGCCCGGGCGGCGAAACCGTCCCCGCCTGCGACCGCCGTACCCACCGCCACCGGGCGGATAGCCCTGGCCCGCTCCACCCGGGGGATAGGCTCCAGGACCGCCATAGCCTGACTGCCGTCCCCTCGATCGCCTCCGCTTCGACATGGATGCGGTTTACCCTCCGCGAGACAGTGAAAGAAATCCGAAACTCACCGGACACTCATCCCAGTGCGCCGCCCAACGACCGTCGAAGCGTGACTCACGATCTGTGTGCCTACGTCCTGCGGAATGGCACACGCCCGTGGGAAGCACCGCCCGCTTCGTGGAACGCCCGAAACCACGTGCCATCCGGCACAGGCAAGGGTCGGCTCCCTGACGGACGGACTCTCAGCCCGTTGCCGAACACCGAACGACGTACACCGACGTCGGAGGGGCCGAAACACCTGGCTTGATCGTGGCGGCGCAGCCGTCGCTGACTGCCGTGGCCGACGGCCACACGCGCCACTCTCCCCGCTTTTCCCGGCCCCGAATCTTCCTGCTTTTCCCCCGCCGGCCAAACACGTGCAGCCGGGCGGACACGATTCGCGACACCCGGCCCGTCTCACCCGCAGATCCCCGGTCGGTTCCATCCAGCGGGCCGAACCCGCGCGATCAAACCAAGCCAGAGTCCCAGCGGCGAAACCGTGCAACAACCGGTGTTTCGCGGCGACTTTCCCAGTATCCCCACGCTTCGGAATGCTGTCAAGCCTGTGCCGGCCGCAGGGCCACCGTGCCCCGCTCATCGCGCGGGCACTTCGGTGCAGTCAGGTCCACCCCGCTGCGGACCTCACCCGGGCGGTTTTTCCGCATCGCGGCCAGGGCCGGGGCGACCTGGGCAAAAAGGGCATTCCCGCGTCTCGGCGCGCCGGATTTTCGATGCAATTCCTGTGACCGGACCAACCGATACACGTTGATGCCGGATCGCCACCGGACGCTCCAAGGGCCGGTCGACTGATTCCCCGAGGCATCGCCATGCTCTGCTCCAACTCGGTCGTCGCGCACACAGTCCGCGAGGTGGCTCAACGCACGCGCCTCGGCGTCGTGATCGCAGCCGCGACATTCGTCGGCATCGGAATTCTCGGACACCCCGCGGCCGCTGCCGCGTGGCATCCGGGCATCGATGCCGCAGCGGCCGCAGCCGCAGCATCCGGCCGTCCGGTGTTCGCCGTCGTCAGCGCCCGCTGGGCCGGCCAGGAAGCGGTGGTCCTCGAGGACGTGCTCACATCCCCCGAGGCCGACGCGGTGATCACCGCATGCTTCGAGCCAGTGCGGGTGGATGCCGACATCGACGCCGCGTTCGTCCGCCAGTGTGGCATCACGCGGGTTCCCGCCGGGTGCATTCTCACGGCCGATGGGAGCGTTCGCTGCGTCTTCGACAGGCCGACGACGACGGTCGACTTCGTCGCGGTCGTCGCCCGTCTCGCCCAGCAGAACGCGAGGCCGGCGGGCGATGGCTCGGCCGTCGCGAGCCTGGCCGGTCCACCGCCCGCGGCAGCGTCCGGTTCGACGGAGAGCACCGAGGCCAAGCGATCCGTGCGCGTGTTCGAGGAGGTCAGCCCGTTCGCCGGCACCGGGCTGGTCGAGAGCGTGCCGAAGCCGCAGGGCTCGATCTCGGTCGTGACGGCCAAGCTTCGGCGGCTGTCGAGTTTCGCCCGAGCCGAAACTGACGAGGGTTCGGCCGTGACCGCGACCGCCGCGCCGGGCGTTGCCGACCACGGCCCGCCGGTGAACCACTCGGTGGCCTCGGCGACCGCGAGCGAGGGCATTGCATCGACGGCCGGCATCGACGAACCGACGCTTTCCCCGGCCCCGCCGGGGTGGCCGGCCGAACGGGCCGGTCCGCTCGTGTCCGCACCGAGCGCACCGCCGTCGCGCGCGACCATCGAGCCCGTCGGCACCGTCGCGCCCCCGTCCGCCGTTGCCTCGGGACCATGGATGGCCCCCGCACGACAGCCCTCGCCATCGGTCGATCCGTGGGGTCGGCCCGTGACGACGCCGACCGTCGCCCCCACGCCGGCCGTGCCGCCGACCGCCGCACCCGAACAGCCGCAAGCGGCCGCATCCCCCGCGTCGTTCGGTCAGGCTCCGGCCCAACCACAACCGCAGGCCCAGGCTTCGGTCCAGCAATCCGGCGCGGCCCCCAACGCGGGCACCGTGGCCGATGCCACGCCGACGGAGCCGCAGGAACCGGGTCGTGCCTCCAACCTCATGGCCGCGCTGCAAAAGCCGTTCTCGATCTTCAAGCGATCCACACCCCCGGCTGAGGCGACACCCACCATGCCCCCGGCCCTTCCGCAGCCGGCACCCGGCACGCAGGCGGCAGCTCCGGTGCCGGCCGGTGACGTCGAGGCTCCCGACGTGCACGGGTCGATGCCACTGGGCCTCGAGGGCTACTGCCCCGTGACGCTCGTCGATCACGGCACGTGGGCCGAGGGCCGTGTGCAGTGGGGAGTTCGTCACCGCGGCCGCACCTACCTCTTCGCGGGAGCGGAGCAGCAACAGACCTTCCTTGCCAACCCCGATCGCTACGCGCCGGCCCTCTCCGGCGACGATCCCGTGCTCGCGATGGAGTCGGGAGCGAGGACGCCGGGTCAGCGGCGCTACGGAGTGACCTACCAGTCGCGGATGTACCTCTTCGCGACCCCGGAAACCCGCGCCACCTTCGCCGCCGATCCCACCCGCTACTCCGCCTCGGTGCTCGTGGCCGAACGCGGCCGACAGATGGCCGACGGCACCCGTCGCTACTGAGCCCCGCGCCTCGATGGCACGGCCCAGCCCCTGCAACGCGAGACGGCGTCCGTCCACGCGGCGCGCAGCCGGTCGCGGGCACCGGCCTGCATGGACGGTTCGAAGGTGCGCTCGATGCGGCGTGCCGCGGCCGCATCCGCCGACCCGCCGCACACGCCCGTCGAGAGACCGGCGAGCAGCGCCGCACCGAGGGCCGTCGTCTCCAGCACGGCGGGCCGATCGACGGGCACGCCGAGCACGTCCGCCTGGATCTGCATGAGCATGTCGTTGGCGCTCGCCCCGCCGTCGACGCGCAGCCGCGTGAGCCTGAGCCGCGCGTCGCGTTCCATGCACTCGGTCACGTCCGCGACCGACAGCGCGATCGCCTCGAGGGCCGCGCGGGCGATGTGACCGCGGCCGCTCGCCCGCGAGAGGCCAATCATCATGCCCCGCGCATGCGGATCCCAATGCGGCGCGCCGAGGCCCGTCAGCGCCGGCACGACGACCACGCCCCCGCTGTCGGGGACGCTCGCTGCCAGCGGGTCGACATCCCGCGCCTCCGCGATGATGCCCAGCCCGTCGCGCAGCCAGCCCACGAGCGCACCGGCCACGAAGACCGACCCCTCGAGGCAGTAGTGACGCGCGGGAGGGATTCCCGGCGCGGCCACGGCGCAGGCCGGCGTGGTGAGCAGTCCGTGCCCGGAGGCCACCGCCCGCTCACCCGTCGAGCAGAGC
>JBJTBO010000241.1:0-9526 GCA_046091445.1 Planctomycetaceae bacterium
GGTAGGCGGAGAACTCGAAGGCCAGGCGCGGATGGCCGGCGGCGATCAGATCGTGATCGACCTCACGGCTCTCGTCGCCCACGTGGCATGGCACGCAGTTGCGGACGCGCGCGGAGACGTCGGCGAGGTCACGATAGCCCAGCGCGCCCCGCTCCTCGACCGAGAGCGTCTTCCACGACGGCAGGGTGTGGGCCTCGCGCCACAGGGTCGCGTCACCGTGGCACGATCCACAGGCCACGCCGTCGGCCAGCACCTCCCGAGGCAGCGTCTGGCGTGCCTCGGCCTGCATGGAGTGGCAGGCTAGGCAGGCCTCCGCGCGATGAGCCGGCCCGATGCCCAGGAGGTTCGCCATCCGCTGCGACCGCGGCTGGTGGAGCGTCTCGTAGGCTCCCGCGTGCGGATCATCCTTCGCCCAGATCGTGAATGCGAACGACAGCACGTCCCGGTTGCCCGCCTGGGGCCCGCCATGGCACGCGGTGGTCCCGCACGATGACGCGCCCAGTGCCGTGGCGGCGGCGTCGGGAACCATGCCCGCGTAGGTGCCCTGGCCGATGCCGCCATCGGCGGTCGCCCGGCCGTCGGCGGAGATCACCTGCGGACAGACGTCGGATCGGCAGGGTTGGGACTGCGCCTGCGCGGTGCCGCCGGCCTCCCACGCCGTGAGGCCCGCGACGAGGAGAAGCACGGATCGACGCATACGACAGCGACGTGGCGGCTGGTGGTCGCCCGCGATCGACCGCACCGCCGGGCGCGGACAGTTCCGCAGGGAAATCGACGCTGTGCCCCCCCGGCGCCCATGGCCCCGTGAAAAATTTCCGAGCCTCCGGATTGCGACGGTCATGCGGCATTTTCAGATCGGTGCGGGCTTCGGGTACGCTTCGCAGACGCTTCGCGGGCCGGGACGCATCCGGCTCGCGCCGCATGGACGGCCGTGGCTCGTCGTGCCGGGCGGCACGGGCCCTTGCGGGTCGCCGCGGCGCGGCGGCGGGGCCCGGAGCGACGCCCCGGGCGTGGAGGTTTCTCAGTGATCGTCGGTGGATCGACCTGGCATCGCGATCGGCGCTGGATCGTCGGGACGGCTCTCGTCGCGGTGCTCGCGGTCGCCGCCTACGTGATCGAGTGGAGGGATCTCGGCCGGCTTCCCGGAGGCAGCAGTCGCACGGGGTTCGTGTGCGGCGTCATCGGCGGACTCATCATCCTCTTCGAACTGCTGCTCTGGCCGCGACGGCGCGTGCGGTCGTGGCGGATCGGCTCCGCGCAGTCGTGGCTGCGGGCGCACGTCTGGCTCGGACTGCTCGCCGTGCCGCTCGTGATCCTGCACGCGCGGCTGCTGTTCATCGGCGGCTGGCTGAACGTCGCCCTGGTCGTGCTCTTTCTCGTCGTCATCGCCAGCGGAATCTGGGGACTCGCGCTCCAGCAGTTCCTGCCACGGATGCTTCTCGAGCAGGTGCCGGCCGAGACGATCCGTGAGCAGATCGACCACGTCGCCGCGGTGCAGTGCCACGACCTCGAACGGCTCGTGCGGGCGCTCTGCGAGCCCGGTGGGGTTCACGCATCGGAGGGACACGCGGACGAGCCGGGAGTCGAGGCCGCCTTCGACGAGGGAGATCACGCGGTCGTCACGGGGTATCGTTCGCTCACGGGCATCCAGGGCCGCGTGCTCGAGAGCGTGCCGGTCTACGATCGGATACCGGGAACAGCCGCGCTCTCCCGGCGGTTCTTTACCGACATTCGGCCATATCTGCTACAGGGCGCCGCGGGCGGCTCACGGATGGCGTCGCCCGTGGATGCCCGGCGGGTGCTGTCCGGCCTGAGCGAGATCGCGCCGGCGGAGGCGGGCGACCTCATCGAGCGGATTGCCGCCGCCTGTGAGACCCGCCGGCAGTTCGATCTCCAGGCCCGCATCCACGGCTGGCTGCACGGCTGGCTCCTCGTGCATGTGCCGCTTTCGTTCGCGCTGGGCGTGCTCCTCGCCGTCCACGTGCCGCTGGCACTCTGGTACTGGTGACGCCCACAGTCCCCCCACGGCCCTGCGACGTCCGACCGATGGCTCCCCACGACACGCCCTCCCGATCCGCAGCCATCAGCGTCCGGCCGAGCACGCGTGAACAGGCCTCACGGATCGAGCGCGACTATTACCGACGCCGGTCCCCCCTGGCCGGGGTCCGCCGCTGGCTCGGCCTCGCGGCGGTCCTCGCCGGCGGTGGCTGGTGCGCGTGGGCGGCCGTCGACGCGCGGCGACATGTCGCGCCGGGACCCGTGACCGCCGTGCATGCGACCTGGGAACGCGACTGCAACGCCTGCCACGTGCCCTTCTCGCCGATCGTGGACGCGACGTTCTGGTCGGACGAGCAGTCACGGGCCGAGGGTGACGCGTAGTGCCTGCCGTGTCACCGCGTGGCGGCGCATCATCCGCGCGAGCGAACCGCTGAGGTCGGATCATGCGGTTCGTGTCATTCCGACCATCGGGGCCGCGCGGCCGACATCACGCGGGTCGCCGACCGCACCTGCACGGCGTGCCATGCCGATCTCGGCGAACACCGGCTCGCCGCGGCGGATGCTCCGCCGCTCTCGACCGAGGCCGCATGGCGGATCGAGGGCTTCGACAACGAGCGCCATCCGCCCTTCGCGTCACTGCGCGAGGATCCCGGCACGCTCATCTTCACGCACGGTCGGCACATGCTTCCCGGGCAGTACCTCGGCGCCGCGTCGCTCGACGCCGCGTCGACCGCGACCGGCGACCCGCCCCCGCGGTCACGGCCGCTCGCCTACGCCGATCTGCCGGTCGCGGACCGTGCCCGCTATCTCCCGCCCGGCACGTCGCTCGACGCGCCGGTGCAGCTGTCATGTGCTTCGTGTCACGAGTTCGGCACCGCCTTGACCGAGATCGATGTCCGCGAGGTCGGTGGACGCGTGGCTGCGGCGTCGCCCGGCGCGTACGCCCTGCCGGTGGATTTCCAGCGGCACTGCGCGGCGTGCCATCCACTGCCATACGAAGGGTTGCCGATGGCCGACACGACCGGCCGTCCAGCCGATCCGCGGACCGGTGACGCCGTGGATGCCGTGCTCGCATCGGTGGGTGCCGACGTGGCGGTCGTGCCGCATGGACTCGATGCGGCGGCGCTGCGCCGGTTTCTCGAGCAGACGTATCTGGCACGGGGCGTCACGTCCGATCCCGCGCTGCTCCTCGAGCCGGTGGTGCCCCGGCCGCTGCCCGCCGCCGCGACCACGAACGACGCGCCGACACGCGGGACCGCGATCCGCGACAAGGTGGATGGTGCCCGCCGCTTCGTCCGTGGGCAGTGTGCCAAGTGCCACGCGCTCGAGGACGTCGCGGTCGGCGACGAGCGCGCGAATTGGTTTCGCGCCCTTCCCTCGCGGGTGCCGGACGTGTGGCTCACCAAGGCCCGGTTCGATCACCAGGCACACCGGCAGGTCGACTGTCGTGCGTGTCACGAGGCTGCCTATCCGGAGCGCGCGGCCGAGGCGCTCGAGGCGGCCCCCTCGGGACAGGGGGTCTCTGTCGAGAGCGATCTCGTGCTGATCGCAGGACGCGAGTCGTGCGTGGAGTGCCACGGCCCCCCGCATCAGGATGCCGAGACGGGGCGGTCGGTCGGCGGAGCCCGCCACGACTGCGTGGAATGCCACGGCTATCACGACCGCGGAGGCCACGCGTCGCCGTGGCCCCTGCGAAGCGTGACGGCTGATTCCACCGCACGGCCCCGTGGCGAAGGCCTGGCCGCGCTCCGGTCGCGACTCCTCGACTTTCTTGCGACGCCATCCGTCAGTCCCGCGGAGCGCTGAACGGTGGACGGCCTGCGTCAGCACCATCGCACCGGCTCGCGGTGCATCGTCGTGGTCCTGGCCGCGGCGACCGCGATGGCCGGATCCCTCCGCGCCGATGATCGTTCACGGCCTCTTGACCGCCCACGATTCCTCGGTGCCGGAAGCTGCTCATCGGCGGGGTGCCACGCAGCGGCGATCGCCGGGCACGAGCCCTGGCAGTCGGCCGCGACGGTCTGGGCGTTTCGCGACCCGCATGCCCGCGCTCACGACGTGCTGAGCGGCCCGCTGGCAGAGCGGATCGTGGCCGTGCTCGCGTCGCGACACCCCGACGTGCCCCGGGTGCCTGCTCGCGAGCATCGGTCCTGCATCGGCTGCCACGCCACCGGTCAGGGTGTCGCCCTCGCGGAGGGCGTGAGCTGCGAGTCCTGTCATGGTGCGGCCGAGCGGTGGGTTGTCGCACACACGCTGCCCGGCTGGAACACCCCCGGGAACGAGCGCGGCCTCGTGAATCTCGCCGATCCCTTCGTCTGCGCCGGCACCTGTGCTCAGTGCCACGTCGGCGGCACGCCCACGGTCGACGGACTCCCACGCGAAGTCAGTCACGACATCGTGGCGGCGGGGCACCCACGGCTCGCATTCGACCTGCGCGCATCGAAGCGGGCCGAGCCGCCCCATTGGCGCGATCGCTTCACGGACGCCCCGCCGGACCCACGAGCGGAGGCGAACGTGGAGCCACCGCTCGGGCCCGTCGACGAGTGGGCGCTCGGACGGCTCGGGCTGCTCGACGCGCAGCTGCGGCAGATGCTTTCCGACACCTTTGCAGCGGCGACGACCGACGTCGCGGACGCCTGGCCGGAGTTCGCGGCCTTCGACTGCTACGGGTGCCACCGCGCGGCCGTGGCCGCGATCGACCGTGGCCTGTCGGCCGGCAGACCGGCGGCGAGCCCCCGGCTCCAGCCGCTCCTGTGGGCGCAGCTCGGGCTCCTGCTGCCCGTCCACACGGCCGCCTCCGTGCATGCGCTGCGCGACGGGGTGGAGCACCGCTGGTATGCGAGGCCCGCGCGGTCCGCCCTCGGGGCCGCGCGTGTGGCGGTGGCTGCGGCACGGGCCGAGATCGGTCACCGGCTCGCGGCACTGCCCGATGCGGCGCTCGCCACCGAGATCGTGCGGGGCACGAATCCCGACAGCTGGGACGAGTCGGCGGCCGCGCTCTGGGCGCTCGAGGCCGTCGTCGATCGCGCCGCGCGGCGCCGCGGCGAGGCCCTGGGGGCCGCCGCACCGCGCCTCGCGGCCGCGCGTCGTCTCCTCGAGTTCGACGCGGTGCGCGGTCCTGCCGGCGACGTCCGCTTCGACAGCCCGAGACGGCACGACGCGCGGGCGATCGCGGCCGCCCTCGAGGGCATCGCGTCGCTCTTCGCGGACGAAGACGCCGCCGCCGGCGACAGGCGCGAGCGGACGGGCCTGCGTGTGGGGCACGCGGAACGGAAGCCGCTGGAACGATTCCTCCCGAGCGAGAGCGAGTGAGACGCATGGCATCGACGAATACCGCAGCGACGGGTGATCCCGGGTCGGCGGCGGCCGCCGCGGGCGTGCTCGTCATCCTCGGCGCGTCGGGCGATCTCACGAAGCGGCTCCTGCTGCCCGCCCTCTACAACCTCGCCTGCGACGGGCTGCTTCCACAGGACTTCGCGGTGGTCGGCATGGCACGACGTCAACTGGACACCGCCTCGTTCCGCGCCGCGCAGCGCGACGACATCCGCCGCTTCCACACCCGCCGCGCGTTCGAGCCGGAGCCGTGGGCCTGGCTCGAGTCGCGACTGCACTACGTCAGCGGTGCGTTCGACGACGCGACGGCCTATGCGCGGCTCCGCGAGGCGATCGAGAGGGTCACCGCCGGCACCGCGGCCGCGGGCAACACCGTGATCTATCTCGCCATCTCGCCCGAGTTCTTCGCCACGGTCAACGACATGCTCGACGCCACGGGCTTCACCCGCCGCGCGGGCACGACACGAATCGTCGTCGAGAAGCCGTTCGGCCGCGACCTCGCCTCCGCCACGGCGCTCAATCGAGCGCTGCTCGCCCGCTGGCAGGAGGAGCAGATCTACCGCATCGACCACTACCTCGGGAAGGAGACGGTGCAGAACCTGCTCGCCTTCCGGATGGCCAACGCGATGTTCGCCCCGCTCTGGCACGCGCGGCACATCGACCACATCCAGATCTCCGCCACCGAGACGGTCGGTGTCGAGACGCGGGGAGAGTACTACGAGCGGACGGGCGTGCTCCGCGACATGCTCCAGAACCACCTCATGCAGATGCTCGCCTACGTCTGCATGGAGCCGCCGGCGACGCTCGACCCGACCGCCGTGCGCGACGCCAAGTCGAACCTGCTCGCGGCGGTCCGCGTGCCCGCGGCTGCCGACGTGGCCGCCATGAGCGTGCGCGGGCAGTACGGCGCGGGGCGGCGTGCGGACGGCACGGCGGCGATCCGCTACCGCGACGAGCCGCAGGTGTCGCCGGATTCCGCGACGCCGACCTACGCGGCGCTCGAGCTGGCCATCGACAACGAACGCTGGGCCGGCACGCCGATCTACCTGCGGTCCGGCAAGGCGCTCTGGAAGCGGGGCACCGAGATCGTGGTGCAGTTTCGCGAGGGGGCGGGACCGGGCCGAACGATCGGAGGCGGGCCCAATCTCATGATCTTCCACATCCAGCCGTACCAGGGGGTCGAGATCCGCATGCAGGCCAAGCACCCCGGCCCCTCCTTCACGTTCGCTCGTGCCGGCATGCGCTTCGACTACGCGGACACGTTCGAGGCGTCGCGTGGCACCGGCTACGAGGTGCTCCTCCACGGCGCGCTCGACGGCGACCCGACGCTCTTCACCCGCACCGACTTCGTCGAGCAGTCGTGGCGGATCATGCAGCCGATCCTCGACGTGTGGGAGTCGTCGCCTCCCGGCACGCTCCCCGACGAGGCGCCGTTCCCCAACTACACCGCCGGCACGTGGGGGCCGCTCGAGGCTCAGACGCTCCTCGCCCGCACCGGCCGCCACTGGCACGAGGTGATCAACCGCGAGGTGCTCGTGCGGAGCCCCTTCTTCGCCGATGCCCCACCGACGCTGCTCAACATGCTCGCGCTGTCGTTCCACCCTCTCGCGGTCGACCCGGGCACCGTCGTCGTCAGGGCCGGCGACGTCACGGGCGATCTCTACGTGGTCTGCCGGGGCTCGCTCGAGGCGATCGATCCGTCCGGCCGCCGGCTGGGCACGATCGACGAGGGGCAGTGTTTCGGAGAGATGGCGGTGCTCCAGGATCGGCCGCGCGCGGCCACGGTCCGGGCGCTCGCACCGTGCGATCTGCTCGTGCTCCCCGCGGACGACTTCCGGCGGTTCATCGCCGACTTTCCGGACGCCGAGCGCCGCTTCCGCGAGATCGCCGCCTCGCGCATGTGACGCCCGTCACGGCGCGGTCCCGCGGCGGGCCGACACGATCTCGAGCAGCTGCGTGCCGCTCATGCGGAAGGCGGCGTTGTGCGGGCAGGCGTAGACGCAGCTGGGGTCGTCGTTCGGCCCCACCAGGTCGCGGCAGAGGTCACAGGTCGTGGCCCTGCGCCGGCGTCCCTCGTCGTCCCCCGACACCTCGTGCATCGAGATGTTTCCGTAGGGACAGTTGGTCGAGCAGAGCCCGCAGCCGATGCAGTGGTCCTCGATCACGATCTCGACCGCGCCCGGATGCCCCTCGCGCGGCTTGCGGTGGATCGCGTCCACGGGGCAGCCCACGAGGCAGTAGGGATCGAGGCACGAGCGGCAGGAACTCGCGACGAGGAAGTTCTCGAACCGCAGGCCCTCGCGGATGAGTCGGGTGATGCCCTCGTGGGTGTCGGAGCAGGCTCGCGTGCACTCGTCGCATCGCGTGCAGCTCTCGAGATCGAGCACGAGCAGCTTCTGGGCGCTGTAGAGCCCGTTGGCGACGAACTCACCGAGGTTCGACTCGGTCTGGGTGCGGCGGGCGGCGTCGCGCTCGAGCATGGCGGCGGCCTCCGCCCGAATCTGCTCGCGGATGGTCGGGAACTCCGCCACGAGCGCCCGCAGGTCGGCGCCGCGCACCCGCACGAGCTCGACGTCGTCGAGCGCCGTGCAGGTGGCCGAGCGGACCCCCGCCGCCGCGGCGCCTGCGTCCGCGGCCTCGGCGGGATCGAGGAACGCCGCTGCCAGGCCCACCTCGCCGAAGGTCTGCCCCGGGCGGAGGTAGTTGATCACCCGGTCCTCGCCGCCAAGCCGCTGGGAGACCTTCACGAAGCCGAGCCGCACCTGGTAGAGGTCGGCCGCCACGTCACCCTGCCGGAAAATCACCTGACCGCGATCGACCCGCACGAGCTCGACACGGTCGCGGAGCAGCGCGGCACACCGCTCCTGTTCGGCGGCGGACAGTCCCTTGAAGAGGCCGAGCCGGGCGAGCTCGCGCTGGAGCGTGCGGGCGCGGTAGGCACGGTCGAGCACGCGGCGGGAGGCGGCGGTGCGCTGCAGCATGTGCAGCACGTTGCGGTTGATCTCGAGCACCTCGGTGGCCTCGATCGCCACGATCGTGGCCGAGCGCGGGTAATGGTTGAGGCAGGCCATCTCGCCGAAGATCACGTCCTCGGGCGTCATCTCGTCCACCCAGCGGCCGTCCACCAGTTCGAGCGAGCGGCCCCCATCGATCGTGATCCGCTGGCGTGGCTCCGCGCGACGGGGCGCGACCGCCCGCAGCCCCGACAGCCAGCGCGACATGCCTCGGGCAAACGCTCGCAGGCCGCCCCCCGAGCCGTCGTCGCCCGTGCCCGCTCCTCTTCCGACCGACACGCCGACGCGGCCCCGCAGGATCACGAAGGCCGTGAAGGCATATTCGCCCTGCCGGCAGATGACCTCGCCCGGCTCGAAGACGCGCCGCTGCACCGCATCGGCATTCCACTCGAGAAACTTGCGCGGCACCCCGGCGAACAGCGGATGACGGTCGAACTCGTCGATCGCCACGCGATCGTCCACGGTGCCCCGAGGACGGCCGCCTGCCTGGGCCGCCGGGGACTCGCGGACCTGCTCCTTGCACACGAGCGCCCCGGTCGGGCAGGAGATCATGCACTCACCGCACGAGACGCAGCTGGAGCTGCCCATCGGATCGTCGAGGTCGAAGCCGATCCGCGTCGCGGAGCCCTTTCCGGTGCGGCCGATGACGAAGTTCTCCTTCACGTCGCTGCAGGAGCGGACGCAACGGTCGCAGAGGATGCACTGTTCGTGGTCGACGGCGATGCGGGGCGACGAGTCGTCGTGTCCGCGCACACGATCGCGGGCCGGGAGAGGCTGCCGGCCCGTGAGGGGCCAGCGGGCCTCGAGGGCGAGCGGATCGGCCGTCGGATCCGCCGCGGTCTCGAGCCCGCGGGCCTCGAGGGCGAGGCCATCGAGCCGCCTCGCGAGCAGGCCGAGCTCGTTGACCGTCTGCGACTCCCAGTCGGCCGGCAGGTGGTCGTTGACCAGCAGGTTGACGAGCGTGCGCACGTTCGTGTCGATCCGTCGCCGCGCGGCGAGGTCGGGGGAGCGAATCGTGTGCACCTCCATCGTCTCCTCGACGCGGTGCTGGCATGCCGGCAGGAGCTTCCGGTCCCGCTGCATCGAGCCGCGCTTCACCTTGGCGATCTCCACGCAGCAGACGCGGCACACCGCGACAGGCTCGAGATGCTCCCGGTGGCAGAGCACCGGGATGGGATTTC
>JBJTBO010000242.1:0-2692 GCA_046091445.1 Planctomycetaceae bacterium
GACGCCGGCCAGCGCTCGAGGAGCGTCGGCCGACCATGGCCGAGATGCGGCTGCAAGGCCTCGGCGAGGAGCAGTTCGACGCCGCGATCCCAACGCTGGTCGGTGCCTGGGGTCGTCGGGCGGCCGATGCCGAGACGGTCGAGGGCCATCTCGAGGTCGCGGGCCGTCGCCACGAAGGGATCGACGCCGGCGTGTGCCATGAACGCCTCTCGGCAGCCGAGCCGCTCGATGCCGTCGGTCCCGAGCACCTCCTGCCCGATCCGGTCGAGCAGATCGGCCGTGCCGGCGATGGTGGCACCGGGCTCGTACCATTCGAGGAGGACGAATTCGAGATCGTGATGATCTCCGCGCTCGCCCGCGCGGAAGGCCCGGGCAAACTGATAGATCGGCCCGGAGCCGAGCGGCAGCAGCCGCTTCATGAGGAGTTCCGGGCTTGCCTGCAGGTAGCGATCCTCGTCCCCCACCCGCACGCGGATCGGCTCGATGTGCCCCTCGGGTACGACCTCGGCGCCGAGAACCGGCGTGTCCACCTCGACGAACCCACGGGTGTCGAGGAGCGCGGCGATCGTGCGTCGGATTCGTGCACGTCGTTCGAGGAGATCCCGCAGCGTCATGCGCGAATCCGTCCGTGCGTCACGCGTCGGCCGTCTTCTGCAGGCGGGAGGCGACCTCCCGGTAGACGAGCACCGGACAGGGAGCCTGCCGCACGATCGCCTCGGCGACGCTTCCCATGAGCAGCCGGAGCATTCCGGTGCGACCGTGCGTGCCGAGGATGATCATCTCGGCCGCCTCCTCCGTCGCGATCCGCACCACTTCGGCGGCAGGGTCCCCCATCGTCATCCGATGCGCGAACGGGACCGCTGGATCCTTGGGACGAACGTCCTCGAGCATCCTGAGAATGCGATCCGAACCCGGCTCCGGCAGCCCGTAGTAGAGTTCGCCGCCACCATACGCCAGGGGTGGTTCCTCGACGTGCACGATGAGCAGCCGGGCGCCGGACTGCCGGGCGAGCGCCTCGGCGTGGACGAGGGCGGCGTCACTCGCCGTGGAAAAGTCGGTGGGGAAGAGGATCGTCTTCTGGGCCATCTCGGTTTCTCCCCTGGCGATGCAGCCTGTTCGCACGGACCGGCCCGGCATCATACCGGCGGGATGAGCCGCTCGACCGCCGGCGGGCACGACCATCCGGCGGCGTCGCACGGTTTCGCATCGTCATCCATCTGGACACGCGGGTGGAACCGAGGGCGGACCGGCATGGGCATGCGTTCAGCGCAGCCGCATGCCCGGCAGCGCGCCCGAGTCGGGAGACAGGAGGTAGATGCCCGGTGCACCCGCTCCGCTCGCCGCCGCGACCATGCCCTCGCTCAGGCCGAACTTCATCTGCCGGGGCGCGAGGTTGGCCACCACCACGACGAGACGTCCCACGAGGGCGGCCGGGTCGTGGAATCCCTTGATGCCGGCGAACACCGTGCGGGTCGCGTCGCCACCGAGGCTCACGGTGAGCCGAAGCAGCTTCTTGGCCTCCGGCACCTCCTCCGCGGCCAGGATCCGTGCGATCCGCAGGTCGATTTTGGTGAAGTCGTCGATCGTGCACTGCGGGGCGAGCGGTTCCGCCGCGAGGGCGTCACCCGGATCGGCCGGAGGCTCGGGTGGGCGGGATGCGTCGGTGGATGCGGGGTCGGCCATGGTGGAGCCTCCGGTGTGGGTCGTGGATATCGCTCGGGCAGGGGCATCGGGAGCCGCGTCGGCGGCGGCCGCGAGGAGCGCGTCGAGCTGCTGCCGTTCGACGCGGCGCATGAGAGCCACGAACGTCGCCACGGGCAGGCCGACGAGCGGCGTCTGCGACTCCTCCCATGCACGGATCGGACCGCCGACGAGCGCTCCGGCCTGCTCGGCGAGGCGGGGCAGGACCGGCGCGAGGTAGACGGCCAGCTGCCGGAACAGATTGAGGGCGACGGTCGCGACGTCCTGAAGCCGTGCGGCGGCGTCGGCCCCCGCCTTCGCCAGCTTCCAGGGCTCCGTCCGATCGACGAATGCGTTGGCTCGGTCGGCGGCCAGCATGATCACCCGCATGGCCCGCGCGGTGTCGCAGGCCTCGTAGGCCTCCGCGATCTCCGCACCGTCGGCCGCGGCCCGTGCGAAGAGTCCCTCGTCGTGCGGATAGCGGGCCGACAGTCCCGTGTCGGCGAGCCAGCGTGCCGTGCGACTGGCGAGATTGACCACCTTGCCCACGAGGTCGGCGTTGACCTTCGTCGCGAACTCGTCGAGGTTGAGGTCGATGTCGTCGATTCCGCCGCTCAGTTTCGCCGCGTAGTAGTACCGCAGCATCCCCGGGTCGAGGTGGTCGAGCCAGGTGCGCGCCCGCAGGAACGTGCCCCGGCTCTTCGACATCTTCTGGCCGTTCACGGTGAGGAATCCGTGCACATGCACCCGCGTGGGCAGCGCGAGCCCCGTCGCCTCGAGCATCGCAGGCCAGAAAAGCGTGTGCAAGTAGGTGATGTCCTGGCCGCTGAAGTGGTGGATCGCCGCGGTCGGCGGCACGCGCTCTCGGCCACACCAGTCGGCGAATGACTCGCCGTGCGCCGCGCACCACTCCGCGGTCGCGGCAAGGTACCCGATCGGTGCGTCGAACCAGACATACCAGAAGTGGCCCGGGGCGTCGGGGATCTCGAATCCGAAGTAGGGTGCGGGCCGG
>JBJTBO010000243.1:0-3288 GCA_046091445.1 Planctomycetaceae bacterium
CCCGAACTGTGGCGGCGATATCCGGCTCATCGCGTTCATCACCGAGCCCGGACCGATCCGGAAGATCCTGACACACCTCGGCGAACCGCTCGAGCCACCACCCGTGTCGCCCGCTCGTGGCCCGCCCACCGACTGGGGCGAGCTCATCCTGGCTCATGACGATCGCGAAGCGGTTCAGGTGTCGCCCGACGAGTTGCCGGCCCGCGGCAGCCCGCCCGGCCCGCCAAGCGGCCGCAGGGTCGCCGGCTACGTGTCCGGCGGGCGACGGGGGCCGCGTGCCGTGGGCGGCTCGCCAGGACGTTGAGGCGGGTGTGGTGCGACGGGATCGACGGCCGGCGGGGCAGGGCAGGGCACCGCGCTCCGCGCGGCCTGGGCATCCCGATATCGATCCCGATATCGGCGGCTGAGGCGAGAACGAACGCAACGTTTGCAAACGTGCCGACGCTGCCTGTATGATCCCGTAACTGGCTTTTTCCGCCGGGAAAACGGCTGGAACCGGCCCATGGACGGGCCGCGCCAACGAGCCCTTTCGGCCTTCTGATAAGGTGGCGGTCCCACGTTCGAATCGTGACGCGCGCAGTCAGCCCGCTTTCGGTCACTTCGTGCCGCGCGTCGCGGGCCGTGTCACGTCGATCGTGCCGGCGTCGTACGACCCGCCGACGAGGCTCTCCGGCAGCACGATTTCGACCGGGGTTTTCTCCGGTGAAAATGCCCCTCCGAGGGCGTCGCTGTCGAACCCCTTGTCACGCGCCCGCACCGCGAGCCGGTACGTCCCCGGCGGAACACCGCGGCCCGGCCCCTTCACCTGAAACCGTCCCTCACCGTCGGCGATGGCAGTTTCGATCTGGAGCCCGGTCTCGGAACCGTTCGCTGCCCCCACGAGCGCCAGGGGCACGAGCTGGATTTCGACGTCACCGAGCCCGACCTCGCGGCCCGGGAGGACGAACGGAACGCCGTCCTTCACGACCACACCGACCACCGTGACCCCGGGCTTGGGCGCGTTCGGATCGCCGCACCCTCCGGCGAGGACGGCCGCAACGAGAAGGAGGGCACGACCGCCCCGTCTCACCCACGCCGTCGAAGCACGTGCCGAGACGCCGGGCCGTCCGCCGCTTGCCGGCACGTGCGCCGTGGTCTTCATGCGTTGACTCCAGAGGGATGCAGCGTCACGAGCGCGGGCTCGTCGGCCGCCTGGGGGCCGGCCGATCGGGAATGGCTCACTCGACGTCCGCGGGATTTCCATCGGCCCGCTGTCCGAGTCGATGGAACATCGTGACGTCGATGTTCCAGGTGATCGCCCGCACGGACCCGTCCGCGAAGACCGCGTTGAAGCCCGTCGGATGCGAGGATCCGAAGCGATTGTCGCCGATCCCCGAGGTCGGATCGGGCCGAGGCTCCACGTTCGTGGCACGCACGACGTCGTGATCCCAGCCGCTCGAGTAGCCCTCGTTGTCGTCGCTCTGCGCACTCCCGACGGCAGCACGATTCAGACGCTTCTCGGCGACCAGCAGCGTCTTCGATCCGCCGTCGCTGATCGACGTGAGCGTGATTGGCCCGCCGTTGGCCCAGGTCTGGGTGTTGGCAACCGACACGATCGCGCCGTTGTTGTTCGTATTGCTGGCGGCATAGTCCATCATGCCGTGCGCATACGTGCCGGCCGGTCCGTACCACGAACCGAGCACGATTTTCTGGGGAGCCCGACGGGATGGGCAGAAGTATCCCGGAATCACTGCGCCGATCGCGTTGATCTGCATCTGATCGACGGTCTGCCCGCCGCCACCGGTCCAGATCATTTCCTGCTCGAGAAACGGCAGGATTTGAAACGCCCATCCAGCCCGTTGCCTCGGCGCGACGAGCGTGCCGCCACCCGAGTCGAAATCGGGCGGAAACGTCCAGCCCGCGCCACCGGATGGAAACCACCGCTGCGTGTCGTGGTGGTTCACGACCGCGAGTCCGATCTGCTTCAGATGATTCGTGCACTGCGACCGCCGGGCGGCCTCGCGCGCCGACTGCACGGCAGGCAGAAGGAGGCCGATGAGCACCGCGATGATCGCGATGACGACGAGGAGTTCGACCAGCGTAAAACCATGCGGTCGTGGCTTCACCTGAGACGGTTTCCAGAGCATGGTGACACCCCGCGCGACGCGGACACGACGGTTCACAGGTCGCCTCCCGGACTCGTCTCCAGATCCTTTAATCCGCCCCACCCACGGAACGTACATCCGCAGATGGGGGTGGGTCAAGGTTTCGCGATGCGAGGCCGCACGCCACCTCCCGGCCGCAGATTGCGTGGGGCTGCGGGCGATCGCTATGTTCGCAACCGCGGGAACGGTAGGATCGACTGAACTGGTGTCTGATCGCGTGGATGGATCAGTCCGGTGAGAGGGAAGTCGCCCTGACCGGGAGGCGAGCCCACGACGGGGACGTAGCTCAATTGGGAGAGCACCGCCTTTGCAAGGCGGGGGTTGTGGGTTCGATCCCCATCGTCTCCATACACGCACGACGACCGCGGCTACCATCTCCTGTCGCCGTTGGCGGTGACGAAGCGGTGGCGATCGACGATCGGCCCTAGGCAATGCCGCGGGCTTCTTGAATACTGCCCGTCCCGCCCCGTGCTCCTCCCTCCGGTGCCGGCTCCGCCGGCGAACCCCGCATGTCCTCCGCGCCCGCAGTCCAGCCGCCCACCACCGCGTCCCGCCGCACCGACATCCGAAACGTGGCGATCATCGCCCACGTCGACCACGGCAAGACGACGCTCGTGGACTGCCTGCTGCGCCAGAGCGGTCAGTTCCGCGCCAGCCAGCTGTCCGGTGAGCGGATCCTCGACTCCAACGACCTGGAGAAAGAGCGGGGCATCACGATCCTCGCCAAGAACATCGCGGTCGAGTGGAAGGGCAAGAAGATCAACATCATGGACACGCCCGGCCACGCCGACTTCGGCGGTGAGGTGGAGCGGGTCCTGCGGATGGCCGACGGGGCGCTCGTGCTCGTCGATGCCGCCGAGGGGCCGATGCCCCAGACGCGGTTCGTGCTTTCCAAGGCGCTCGAGTGCCGGCTGCGGCCGGTGGTGGTGGTCAACAAGATCGACCGCCCCGACGCCCGCCCGCTCGAGGTGCTCGACGAGATCCTGGGCCTCTTCCTCGAGCACGGCGCCGACGACGACCTGGCCGACTTTCCGTTCGTGTACGCCTCGTCGCGGGGCGGCTATGCCTCGCATGACCCGGCTGTCCGCGAGGGCACGATGGAGCCGCTGCTCGACCTCGTGCTGGACAAAATCCCGGGGCCGGT
>JBJTBO010000244.1:0-4602 GCA_046091445.1 Planctomycetaceae bacterium
GAGCGGCCTCGCACCGCGGGCGGCGCGCCATCCGGGCGGGTGCACGCATGGTCTTCCTGCCACCGAAATGCTCCCCGGTGCGGGACACGGGCCCAGCCCCCGCCGTCAGGGATCGCGTGACGGGTTGAGATCGATCCCGACCTCGTCGCCGCCGGCGACGCGCTGGAGCGGCTCGGGGTCGAACTCGCGCTCGAGGCTGCCCGTCACGCGACTCCACACGACATGCGTCACCCTGCCAACCTGGGTATGGGTGCCGTTGTCGGTGCGATAGACCGCGTCGCCGAGCGCGACGTGCGGCCGCACGGTGAGGCCGCCGTTCCTGCCGAGATGCGCCGGCGTGTCGCCGAGATACTCGGCATCGTGACTCTCGATGACCTCGAAGGAAAAGGCCGTGCCGGGCGGGGCGAACGGCACGGAGCGCTCAGCGACGCGTTCCTGCGCCGAGCCGACGAACGGCCGCAGCGCCACGATCCCCAGGCCGAGGACACCGGCCGTCGCGATCGTCGTCATGACGCTCCATGCCCCGTGAAAACTCCCCGCCGACTGCAGCACGCGCATCACGACTGACTCCCTGAACGGACCGCCTGACGAATCGACGGGAATCGGGCGGCACGCGGCCACCCGTCCTCGCACGCCGGCCTCACGTCGGCAGGCTCCTGTGAAAGTGGACATGTTTCCAATGGCCGCCCGTCTTCCGCCAGATCCGCGTCTCCTCGCACGGCTTGGTGACGGGGCGGCCGGCATCGTCGAGCGTCTGCGTCAGGCGGACGTACGCGACGAGCGCCACGGTGTCGGAAAGCAGCTTCACGACGGGTGAGGCGATCGTGGTCGTCACGGGGCGCGGTGAGCGGGCGGGATCGGCCGGCAGCTTGAAGTAGAACTCGTGGAACGGCAGTCCCTCGACGAGCTGCCCCCGGGCCTCGGGCTCGAAACAGGTCAGGTCGTCCGCCACGAGCCGACGGTAGGCCGCCCAGTCACCCGCGGCGACGGCGGAGAGAATCTGCCGCGTGAGATCGAGAATCTCGCTCTCCACGGGCGTGGTTGCTGCCACAGCAGGGTCTCCAGAACGAGGGGAACCGCGCGACGGGCGTGTCGCGCGACGGGATCACTTCCAGGGCGAGTAGTCGGTGGGCACGAGAAAGTCGGAACGCACGCCATCCTTCGCCTCCGTGAGCGAGCCGCCGGCCCGCTCCTCCGACGCCTTTCTCGCGCTCAGCCACTCCGGATCCTGCCGAAAGGCGTCGAACGACGCGCGGGCCGCCTCACGGCTGGGATGGGCGAGGAGGTAGAGGAGCATCCGGTCCGCGTCCGGGCTTCCCGCCGCGGCATGCCAGTAGACGAGGTTGGTCATGCCGTGCTTCGTGAAGAGGGACATGGTGTGGTCCCGAAAGCGGCCGTCGAGCGCCGCCAGGTTGCCGGCCGTGGCCGTGTAGGTACGGAGTTCAAAGACGCGATCCCCGACGGCCGCGACCGGCGGCATCGGCGAATAGTCGGTCGGCACGAGGAAGCGCGTGACGATCTTCTTCACGAGCGGCCCGTCCCTCTCCGACGCGGCGTGGGCCGCCTTCCAGTCGGGATCGGCCAGAAAAGCCTGCCACGAGGCGTCGCGGGTGGCCCGGTCCGGATCGGCGAGAAAATAGATGAGCCGCCGTTCCGGATTGTCGCCCGCGGGCACGAAGTAGCCGACGTTCGTCATGCCGTGCTTCTCGAAGAGCTTCAGGGTGTGCTCGCGGAAACGCGTATGCAGTGCGTCGAGCTTCCCCTCCGGAGCGTCGTAGACCCGCATCTCGTAGAGCCCGGGGTCCGCGGTCGATGGCGTCATGGTCAGCAGCGACCAGCACACGAGGCACGCGATCGCAACCGCGCGAGACAGGGCCTGGATGCGAGGCTGACACGTCGTCATGGTCGATGGCTCCGGAGGTGCCGAGCATCATAACGGCACGTCGAGCCGGGCAGCCACGCCCCGGATCGACGGACCGGATCGATAGACCGGATCGATAGATCGGGGCCGGGGTGCTCCGCCCTCGCTCGCCGCCGCCTCAGCGCCGTGCCCCGCGGAGCGTCCACCGGCTCTCGTACACCATCCCCTGACGCGGGTCGATGACCGAGAAGCCGATCAGTTCGCCCGCCGGATGGTCGATCGTGTAGCGCGGCGTCAGGGGCACGGCCTCGTCCTCCGCGTGCTCGGGATACCGCAGGAGCCGGTAGCTCTGGTACCGCCGGTTCTCGGGAAACAGGAGCCAGACCGTCATGAGGTCGGCGGGTGCGAGCAGATCGATCGTCATGCGTCCCCGCTCCAGAATCTCCGCCTGAAGCGTCGCCGCCATTTCCAGCGTGACGGGCTCCCCGACCGGCACGCCGGTGAGGTCGCAGTGAAACTCGAGGTGCTCGGTCGCCGCCCCAGGCTCCGGCGCCGCGCTCGGAGCGGGCCCCGCCTGCGCACGCACGCGCCGCACCACGACGGGAGGCTGGTCGGGTGGACAGCGGAAGGCGATGTCGGCCGGCGGCAGCAACGAGCGGAAGACGACGTGCCGACGGGACTCCGCCGTGTCGTCGAAGCGCAGCACCACACGGTCGCGCAGCCGCGTCCGTCCGTCCCCCCGGGACTCGGCCCGGCGGAGGTCCACGATGCGGCTGAACGACAGCACCTCGATTCCCGTGAAGTCCTGCGGCGGTGCGGCCTCCGTGGCGTTCGTGATCTCGAGCGACCGCCACGTCGCTGACGGGTCGCCCTCGACGAGGTCGAGCACGAGCCGGATGTCGGGGTCGCCGGCGGCGATCGAGTCGATGACGCTCGTCAGCAGCACCGCCCGGCTGTGCACCTTCCAGATGCGCATCGGCAACCAGACGAAGAGCACGAGCCCGATCACGGCGTAGATCCACGACGGCCAGTCCTGCGGGTCGAAGAGCGTGGTCCAGACGCGGCGCCGGCTGCCGCGGTGGAGGGTCGCCGCAAGGCTGGCGACCGGCGCCGTGGCGGCGGTGCGGGCGGTGCCGGCGTGGGCGACGACCCCGTCCGCGGCGGCCGCCTCGAGCGCATGCCGCCCCGGCAGCGGGTCCCACGCCGGGCCCTCGTGCACCGGCGTGTCGCTGCGATCGGCGATCTCGCGGTGCGTGGCCCGGGCAACCTCGTACCCGTGCCGGACCAGCGCCGCGATCTCGAGGTCGCTGAAGCGATCGAGGTCGGTGCGCAGCGAGGCGACCTGCGCCTGCACGACGGGGTGGAGCGCGTGCGGGTCCTCGGCCCGGTCCACGATCCGGGTGATCGCGGCGAAGAAGAAGCCGTTCTGGTCGCCGAAGTTCTCCCGCTCGAGCTGCCA
Organism: Planctomycetaceae bacterium; assembly: GCA_046091445.1. Classification (GTDB taxonomy): domain Bacteria; phylum Planctomycetota; class Planctomycetia; order Pirellulales; family UBA1268; genus QWPN01. The sequence continues at coordinate 3,321 of JBJTBO010000244.1, forward strand.
GACCCGATCCCAGAGGATGTCGGTCGCACGGATCGACTGCGCGACGAAGCCGAGCGACCCGCGGCTGAGGATGCGGAACGGCTTCCCCGCGTCGCTGACCAGCACGCGGTCGTACTCCTCGTCGCGCACCTGCTGCAGCCACGAGAAGACCCGCGTGCCGAGGTTGTCGTAGACGCCGCCGTCGGTGAACGACTCGCCGGGAAACGTCCCGTCCTCGACGCCCAGATCGGCTGCCGTCACGTGCATCGGCGGGAAGAAGCCCGGGAACGCGGACGAGGCCCCGACCGCCTTGGCGATCGTGGTCATGCTCCCCGCCACGTGCTCGAAGGGATCGTCGTCGTCGGCCTGGTGTCCCCGCCGCAGGATGTGCAGCCCGCGTCGGTTGAACGTGGCGAGCGTGCCGTCACTGACGTTCGTGCTGAGGATGTGCAGACCGGGCCGTTCGGGCAGTTCGAAGAGACGACGATCGCCGTAGTGGAACTCCCGGTCGTAGCGCTCGAGCAGCGCGTTCGGGGAGAGCGACCGTGCCTCGCTCCCCAGGATCTGAGCGGCGAGACGCGCGGGAAAGAGCAGCGGCAGCCGACGCACGATGCGATTGCGCACGTCGAACTTCACGAATCGGATGATCTCGCCTGCCGCCTCCGCGAAGGCCGCTTCGTCGCCCGAGTAGCGGTCCCAATTGAGGACGAGGTGCGCCGCCAGAATGCTGCCGCCCGAGACGGCGGCGATGTCCTTGACGTGGGCGAGCACGCCCGCGTCGCGCAGGTACCGGATGAGTCCGAGGTGGTGGAGCGTGGCCCGGAACCCTCCGCCGGAGAGCGACAGGCCGATGCTCGACGTGAATCGCATGCGTGTCCGCGCGGGCGGGGAGCAGCTCGGGAAGGAAGGGATGGGCTGCCGACTCAGGCCGTGGCGGGCGTGGGATCGGCCGGGGCACCCTCCTCGTGGAGCACCGGGTTGAGCGGGTCATCCATGAGCTCGCCGACCTGCGTCGAAGGGGTCCACGTGTGCCAGTCGTTGTCCTGGTTGCGGTTGCGGGGGGACGCGAGTCGCATGTCGACGTCCATGAAGATCACGGTGTGCACCTTGCGCGGCTCGGTGGTGACGTTGGGCCCCGCCCGGTGGAGCGTCCAGCCGAGATGGAACGACACGTCGCCGGCCGCGAAGGGCTCGGTCACCTCCACGATGCCCTCGCTCGCGATCGCCTCGCGGATGATCCGCTCCGACTCGTCGGAAATCTCGAGGTCGCGGCCGATCCGCTTCAGGTGGCTGCCGCGGCCGA
>JBJTBO010000245.1:0-3419 GCA_046091445.1 Planctomycetaceae bacterium
AAGATGCGCCTTCGCGACCCGCAGCAGGTCCTCCTTCGTGACCGCCTCGACCTTCGCACGAAACGTCTTCCAGAAGTCGGCGGGCCTTTTTGTCCATTCGTCGTTCACGAAGACGCGGAGCATCTGGGGCTTGCTCTCGAACTGCCGCGGGAACGTCTCGATCAGCCCCTGCCGTGCCGTCTCCAATTCCTCGTCGGTGACCGGCTCGGTGCGGATGCGGCGAATCTCGTCGAGCACGATCTTGGTCGCGAGCGCCACCGTCGCGTTCTTGCTCTCGAACCCGGCGCGGAAGTCGCCCGGGTAGTCGACCCGCGGCACGATCGTCGAGCGGACGGAGTAGGCGAGCCCCTCGTTGCTCCTCACCTGCTGCATGAGGCGGCTCGTGAACCCGCCGGCGCCGAGGATCTCGTTGAGCAGCAGCAGCGGGATCGCGTCGGGGTCGTCCCGGCGGATCGAACGGCTGCCGAGGATCACCTTCCCCTGCGGAATGTCCTTGGGGACGTGGTAGAGCCCCGGCTCGAGCACCGCCGTCGGCACGGCGGGGTCGGCGACCGGCCCGCCCCGTTCCCAGCCGGCGAAGGCGCGTTCCAGGGTCGCGAGCATCTCGGGCACCTCGAAGTCTCCCGACACCGACACGATCGCGTTGCCGGGCCTGAAGATGAGGGCGTGCATCTCCGCGAGCCGGTCCCGATCGAACGCCGCGACGGAGGCCGCCGTCGGCTCGGCTGCTTCGAAGTGCTCTCCATAGACGAGCCGCTTCCACTCGCGGGCGAGGATCGACGAGGCGTCGTCGTTGCGGCGCTTGAGCGCCTCGAGCGTCCGTGCCTTCGCGGTCTCCAGTCGATCGGCGTCGAAGCGTGGCGTCCGCAGGAGATCGAGGAAGATCACGAGGCTCTCGTCGAAGGTGCTCACCAGGCAGTTCATCACCGCGGTCGTGAAGAACTCGTTGGCCGTCACCGAGGCCTGCGTCGCCAGGAAGTCGAGCGTCTCGTCGAGGTCCGCCGGCGCCAGCGTGCGGGAGCCCCCCTCGCGCACCATGCGGGCGGTCATCGAAGCGAGCCCCGGCACGTCGGCCGGATCGAGCGAGGCACCGCCCTTGAACGTGATCGTGAGATTCACGAGGGGAAACTCGTGCGACGGCGCGAGGTAGACGACGGTTCCGTCGGGCAGCACGTGACGGAAGTCGGCGGAGGCCGGCGGTTCGTAGGCCAGCGGCGCGAACGCGATCTCTTCCGGGCGGGCCGGAAGGTCGGGGGCCGATGTGGCCGCCGGCGGCGTGGTCGGTGCGGCCGCGACCGTCGCATCCGCAGCCGCGGCGATCGCCGTCGCCGTGTCGGTCCCACCGGCCGTCCCCGGGCCGCTCGCGGGCTCAGTCGATGCGGCACCGATGGAGCCGATGGACGATCCCGAAGGGGAAGTGTTCGCCGCCACGGCCTCGGCCGGGGCCGCCCTTCCGTCCGGTCGCTCCCCCGCCACGGCCGTGCCGGGCCGTTCATCGGCGGCCGTCACCGCCGACGTCGTGCCGATGCCGCCGGCGACCGGGTCCTGCCCGCGGCGTCGTGCCGGGGAAAGCGCGATCGCGGCGATCACGCCGACCGCGAGCAACAGGGCTACGAGGCGAAGGTTCATGGTGCTCCTTCCGCTGCTGGTGCGGTGGCCGCGGCCGGTCGGCGGCGATACACCGCCACGCTGCGATTCGTCTCGCCGAAGTACCGGTTGGCCACCCGTCGAATGTCGGCGGCGGTCACCGCCTCCTCCTTCGCCGGACCCTCGTTGATCTCGCGCCAGTCGAGGATCGCCTCGGCGAAGGCCAGCTGCACGAGGAGGGACATGTTGTTCTCGAGCTTGCGATAGTTCCTGGCCGCGACGCGATTCTTCACCTTGCGCAGTTCGCGCTCCGGCACCTCCTCGCGCTGCAGTCGGACCAGCTCCTCCTGCCATGCCGCCTCGAGCGCCTCGGGCGTGGCGTCGCCGCGGGTCTCCGCCGTGACGCCGAAGAGCCCCGCGTACGTCCGCGTGTCGGAAAAGGCCGCGGCCGACGCCGCGATGCCGCGGCCCTCGACGAGGCCCGTGTAGAGCCGCCCCGTCCTCTCGTTGAGGATCTCCGCCAGCATGTCGAGCGGGTAGGCGTCGACGTGGCCCGCCGCAACGGTGTGGTAGCGGATCTCGATCGCGGGCGGGAAGTCTCCCACGGCGTTCATCCGCTGCTCGGCCTGCTGCTCCACCTCGAGCGTGACGACCGGAGGCGGCGTCCGCTCGCCCGGCTGCAGCCGCGAGAAGTACCGGGTGATGAGCGCCTTCGCCTGCACCGGATCGAAGTCGCCCACGAGCACGCCGAAGAGGTTGCCGGGCCGGTAGTAGACGTTCCAGTAGTCGAGGGCCTGCTCGAAGGTGTAGCTGTTCAGATCGCTCGGCCAGCCGATCACCGGCCACGAATAGCCGCTCGACGCCCAGAACATCGCGTCGAACTGCTCTTCGAAGGCACCGGTCGGGGTGCTCTCGGTGCGCAGGCGCCGCTCCTCGTGGACCACGTCGCGCTCGGAATAGAACTCGCGAAAGACGCTGTCGAAGAGCCGGTCGCTCTCCATCCAGGCCCAGAGCTCCAGCTTGTTCGACGGCACCGTGATGAAGTAGCAGGTGAGGTCGTAGGTGGTGAACGCGTTCATCCCGCTCCCGCCCGCCTTGGTGTAGACCTGGTCGAATTCGTCCTTCACGATCGTCCCGGCGGCGGGCCCGGCCTCGCCGCGGCCCTGCTGGGCGCGGATCAGGCCGTCGAGCCGACCCCGCAGGGCGCGCAGGTCGGGCGTGTCGTTGGCCGGATCCCACGGATCGTCGATCTCGCCACGGAAGAACCGCTCGTACTGGGTCGTCCAGACGAGACGGTTGATCGCGTCCCGCAGCGTCTTCTGCTCGCTCCGGTACGTCGCGTCTCGGGCCGGGTCGCGGGTGCCGATCGTGTCGGTGCCCTTGAACATCATGTGCTCGAAGAAGTGGCTGATGCCGGTGATTCCCGGCCGCTCGTTGACGCTGCCGACCCGCGCCACCCAGCCCGCGCTCACCACGTTCGGCTGGTCGGATCGCGGCACGAGCAGGAACTGCATCCCGTTGGGCAGCGTGAACTCCTCGACGGCGACCTGCTGGGCCGAGGCCGTGGTGGAGATCGCGGCCAGCAGCAGGCACGCGGTCAGCCGCCCGGCGGCGGGGGAGATGATGTGCATGAGAGCGATGGTTTCCCTGGGGGCCGACGTTATACCCGAACCACCTCGCGGCGGTCCGACGTCGCGACCGTCGCCACGTGTCCGCGCGTCGAGAGGGCCGCGACAGGCGGGAAATCGATCGCGTCGGCGCGGTCACGGAGGTGCTGGCGGAGCACCCGGCGCTGCTCGTGGAACTGGACGCCTTGATCCTCCGGCTCGCGC
>JBJTBO010000246.1:0-7709 GCA_046091445.1 Planctomycetaceae bacterium
CCGAGGTTGGCGGCGATCTCCTGGCCACGCGACCCGGGCAGGAGCAGCACGAGCGGGCCCGTGCCACGACCGTCCGGTCCGGCGGCGTCACGATCATCCCCGGGGGCCACCGCGTGCACGTCGAAGAACGGATGGCCGACGAGCGTGCTCGCCATCCCCTGCTCCACGAACCAGTCGTGCTCGAACGGCAGCGGGGAGAGGACGTGGTCCACGAGCCGTCGCATCTTCCGGATCCGCCAGCTCGCCCAGGCCCAGATCTGCGGGGGGCAGTAGAAGACGACCGGGATCCCGTGCCGCTTCGCCCGCCAGGCGAGCCACCAGTGGAAGCCCGGAAAGTCGACGAGCACGCAGACGTCGGGCTTCGCGTCGAGGAAGCTCCGCTCGGCGCGGCGGGCGAGGTCGACGAACCGATGGATCGAGACCGCCACGCGCAGACACCACATCACCGCCAGCCGGGTCATGTCGGCCACCAGTTCGCAGCCGGCCGCCTCCATCTCAGGCCCGCCGAGGCCCGCGCATGCCACGTCCGGCCGCGCGCGCCGGATCTCGCGCACGAGGAGCGCCGCGTGGTGGTCGCCGGAGGGCTCGCCGGCCGACACGAAGACGCGCATGAAAAAACTCCGCGGGACCCTTGCGGGGGCCCCGCGGAGTATTTCACGTCGAATCGATCGGACCTAGGCCAATTGGCCCGGGCGATCGCCGGGGAAAACCCGGCTCACTTGGCGGCGGCGAAGCCCTTCGAGACGTCGCCGAAGACCATCGTGATCTTCTCGTCGCCCGAGGCGCCCTCGACCTTGCCCTTGCAGTTGTTGCAGCAGAACCCGACCTCGACCCCGTCGATGTCGACCTCGGTGCCGGCCTTGACCGGACCGCCGCTCAGGGGGCAGGCCTTCTGCTTCATCTGGCCGGTGCTCACGAGCTGGTGGTGCGCCTTGGCCGAGAACTTCGCCGAGTCCTTGCCGAAGGCCGCCTGGCAGTTGCCGCAGCAGAAGTAGACCTTGCCGCCCGCGAAGTCGGCGTGCTTCTCGGGATTGCAGTTCTTGCCCGAGACCGGGCACTTCGCCTGGGAGGGCTCCTTCACGGCCGCGACCACGACGGCACCCGAGACGAAGAGCAGCGCGGCTGCGGCGAACACGTAGGACTTCATAACCTGAGACTCCATGATGGGGAAGGAACGATCGGATGCGGAGGGGAACGATTCGGGGAGAAGTGCGGGCGGCTCAGCCCGCCACTTCGGGGACACGCGTACGGCAGTATGATAGACCCGTGACGCAGGCCGGGGCAACCGCCAAAAAAGGCCTCGGATGGGGCATTTGGGCCCGACCCCGGCAGCCTCTTCCACGCCACGCGCGACGCGTCGGACGCGACGTCAGTGCCAGCGCGGCTCGGGCAGGCCCCGGGCCACGACCGCACCGGCGAGGATGACGAGGGCCCCGGTCACGAACACCAGCCGGAAGCCGAGGGCATCGACCGCGAGGCCCACGAAGGGCGACGCCACGAACGGTGCCGCCAGCGCCACCCCCACGATGCTCACGTAGGTGGCATGGTCCGCCTGCCTCGGGGCCAGTTCGAGCGCGTAGTTCGTGAAGACCTTGAGCGAGACCGGATTGAGGCCCAGCGGCACGTAGACGAGCCAGAACCAGCGGGCGGCCACCGCCGACGGCAAAAGCGACAGCGCGGTCACCGCGAGCGGCGTGAGCGCCGAGCAGGCGACGAGGCCGACGAGCACCACCTTCGTGCCACGCCGGTCGGCGAGCGGGCCGGCGAAGAGGCTCGCCACGCCGGTGGCGAGGTTCTGCACCACGACCCACGTGACGAGGCTCGCCGGCAGCGTACCCAGCCGGTCCCGCGCGAAGGCCTGGTAGTGCGGGAACATGATGATCACGGCGGAGAAGCAGGCCGCCACGAGCGACACGCGCACAAGCGCCGGATCGTCCGCGAGCACGTCGCGCCAGCGGCGCGTACCGCGCGGCGCGGGCTCCGTGACTTCCCGCGGCAACGCCCCCTCGTGCGCGACAGCCTCGTGCGCGACAGCCCGTTGCACGACACTCGGACGCAAAACACCTCGATGCGCGACACCCGCATCCGACACGAACTGCCCGGCGGCACCCGGCGACTCGGATGGGTCGGCGTGGTCGTCGGTCGGTTCATCGGTCGGGTCATCGGGCGGCTCGTCCAGCAGGAGCGGCACGGCGGCGGCCAGCGCGAAGAAGAACGCGGTCGCCGCGAAGATCTTGGGAAACCCGTTCGCCTCGGCGAGCCATGGACGCAGGAGCAGGAGCGCCGCGGCGATCGCGAGCACGCTCCCGACCACGGTGCTCACGAGCATCGCCCGACCGCGGTGGCCGGGCGGGATCAGCTTGCCCTGGAGCGCCGCCGCGACGAGCTGGTTGAGCCCGTTGCACGCCGCGAACGCGCCGTAGAGCACGAGGAACGCGACGGCCAGCCTGCCGGGGCTGCCCTGGAGCAGGTTCCAGACCACGGCGAGGAGCGCGAAGCAGGCCGCCATCGCGAGGCTCGTGCCGACGAGCAGCCACTTCTTCACCGGGCGTCGCGAGACGAATCCGGCCGAGAAGAGCGGCGGCACGCTCTGTCCGCCACGGTTGAGCACCGGCAAGAGCCCGCGGAGCAGGCCCGAATCGACCACCGTGTCGAGCACGGCCGGCATGATGATCGTCTCGGTCTTGAAGAGCCACCCGACGCGGACGACGACCTGATAGAGCTCGATGCCGAGCGTGTTGCGAACCTCGCGTTCCCGGATGACGCAATCGGCCGAGTCAACGCCGTCCCCCGTCCCGTCGGACGGGGTCGCGGCATCGTCGGATCTGGTTCGGGCCACCGGACCTTCGTGCATGGGTGCGTCGATCGGAACGGCCCGCGGGCGCGGATGACGGCGACGGGCGGTTTGGTCGCCGGTTCGCGCGCCCGTGCATCCTGCGATCACGCGCGGTGCCGGAGTACACTCCCGGCGGTGCCGGCATGGGCGTCGGCCGCCGAGGCAGCATGAGGGTTTCCCGCGATGTCGTCCATCCGTCCGCCGATCGGTTCCTGGGGTCTTGCGTGCCGCGCCATGGTCGCGGCCCTGGTCGTCTCGTCCGGCTTTGCAGCGGCCGCGGCCGAGCGGCACGTGTGGTTCGGCACGGGCACCCGCGGGCAGTCGAAGTCCGAGGGGATCTACGTCGCGACGTTCGACGATGTGTCGGGAACGCTCGGCACGCCACGGCTCGCGGGCCGGGCCGTCAATCCGTCGTTCCTCGCGCTGCACCCGTCGCTGCCGATCCTCTATGCGGTGGCCGAGGTGCCCGACGTCGATGGCAAGCCGGGCGGCGGTGTCGCCGCATTCTCGATCGACGAGGCGACCGGCAGCCTCCAGTCGCTCGGCTCGCAGTCGTCCGGCGGCGCGGGCCCGTGCCACGTCACCGTCGATCCCGCCGGGAAGGTCGTCCTCGCGGCCAACAACGGTGGCGGCAGCGCGATCTGCCTGCGGCTCACCGCCGACGGCCGACCCGAGCCGGTCACCGCGGGATCGCCGGGTGGGTTTCTCCAGCACGCCTACCAGCGGGAACAGGGTCCGGGATTCAACGCCGGCCGCCAGGAGAAGCCGCACGCCCATTCGATCAATCCGTCAGCCGACGGCCGGTTCGCGATCGTCTGCGACCTCGGCCTCGACAAGGTGTTCGTGCACGCGCTCGACACCGCGCGCGGCACGCTCGCCCCGCACACGGCCGCCGTGCTGCCCGCGGGCGCCGGGCCACGACACTTCGCGTTCCATCCCAACGGCCGCGTCGGCTACGCGGTCAATGAGCTCGATCTCACCGTCACCGTCCTGGCCTACGACCCCAAGGCTGGCACGCTCACGCCGCTCCAGACCGTGCCGACACTCCCGGCGGACGTCACCGACCGCACCGGCTTCTCGACGGCCGAGGTCGTCGTCCACCCCACGGGCCGGTTCGTCTACGCCTCCAACCGTGGGCATGACTCGATCGCGATGTACGCCGTGGACGCGGCGACGGGCCGCCTTGACCTGCTCGGCGTCGAGCCGATCCGCGGCAAGACGCCCCGCAACTTCGCGCTCGCGCCGGGAGGTCGCTTCCTGCTCGCCGCCGGCCAGGCATCCGACACGGTGACGGTCTTCGCGATCGACCAGGCGACCGGCCGGCTCTCGTTCACGGGCACGTCGATCGACGTCCCGATGCCGATGTGCATCCGCTGGCGCCCCTGAGCGTCGTCGTCGGGCGAAGCATTTCGTGCGGCGACCCCGACTCCAAGGATGGGAGTCTGCTCGTCAGTCCACCCGGATTCGCACACCTGGAGGCGTGCGCCACAGTGGCGCACGCTGTCAGCGTGCGCATGCGGCTGGTGCGCCCGCTCAACGCACGACGGGCGTGTTTGCGAGGAGCAGCTCGAGATAGCTGCGTCGCTCGGGCTGCGTGCAGCCCAGGGCCATGGCGAGCGACTCGATGCACCCGCGGGCCTGCGGCACCTGCCCGGCCAGTGCCACGAGCTCGAGCTCGACGAACGCCCCGAGGCCGGTCACGTCGTCGAGCGCGACCTCCACGTCCGCGCCCTGCCACGGCACGCGCGCGGCCCGACGGCGCTTCGACACCTCCCGCACGGGCCGGAAGCCGAGTGCCTCGAGGAGCGCCGTCCACCGGTCGATCGTCACGACCTTCGCTCCCTCGACCACCCGGGCGACGGCGAGTTCGAGCTCCTGGCGCGTCTTCGTGGCCGCGTCGACGCGGGGGCCTTTCCACGTCACAGCCAGGTCGTCCCCCACGCGCCGCAGCCGCAGGGCCTCGTCCGTGCGCGCGAAGTCGCGGCTCGGGTGGGCGAAGTAGCGGTCCACCTGCTCGACGGGTTCGCGACAGCGGGCCGCGAGCCCCACGAGACGCCGCTCGAGGTCGGCCGGGTCGTCCACCCGAAACTTGAGCTCGACCTCGTACATGACCAGCGCCCTCCGGGTATCGTGACGGGGGTCCCCTGCCCTCGGTCGACGCGATGATACGTCGGTGGTCAGTTCGTGGCAGCAGTCCGGCCGCACGCATCGCCGTGAGGGCGGCGGCAACCGTTCTGCTCGTCGGTGGCTGCCGGCCGGTGCCGTCGTCGCACCCCACCGTGGGCCGCGCGGTGGGGCCGCTGCCGATCGTGTCGATCCACGACGCGACGACCGCGCCGCCCGACGTCGCAGGCCGCGTCACGCTGCTCAACTTCTGGGGCACGTGGTGCCCGCCGTGCCGCCGCGAACTGCCCGGTCTCGTGCGGCTGGCGGACCGACTGGCGGGCGAGCCCGCATTTCAGTTGATCGCGGTCTCGTGCGGTGCGGGTGCCGAGGACGTCGCCGAGGTGACGGCCGAGACGCGTGCCTTCCTGACGGAGCGCGGCCTCGAGGTCGTCGCGTGGGCGTTCGTGGATGCGGCGGCCCGCCGGGACATCTCGGAGCGGCTCGGTCTCGACGCGTTTCCGACGACGTACCTTGTGGGTCCCGACGGCCGCGTGCGTCGCGTGTGGCGTGGCTACCGGCCGAGCGACGAACCCGAGATCGCGCGGGCCGTGCTCGAGGTGCTCAAGGAACGAACAGCGGCCGACGTCGCCGCGATGCGATCGAGAAAGGCGCGGGCCGCGGCCGCGGGAGCGGGTGCGGCCGTGATCGCCGAGGCGACGGCGAACCGGCGGATCCCGAGTGCCGCGAGTTCCTCGACGCGCTCGAGCGTGATGCCGCCGATGGCGAAGGCCGGCAGCGGAATCTCCGCGACCACGGCCCCGAGGAAGGCGGGGGCGGCGAAGCCCGCGAACGACTTCGTGGCGGATGGATAGCACGGACCGATGCCGACATAGTCGGCGCGATCCGCATGGGCCCGGCGCGCCTCGTCGAGATCGTGCGTCGTCCTGCCGAGCAGCCGGCGACGCGCGGCCGCTGACGCGTCGTCGAGCCGTCGTCGGGCCTCGGCCGTCGGCATGTCGTCGGCGCCGACGTGTGCTCCATCCGCGTCCTCCTGCACCGCGAGGTCGACGCGATCGTTGACCACGACGAGCGGCGGTCGCTCCGGCCGCCGCCGCCGCGCGATGTCGATCGCGACCCGCACGCGGTCGGCGAGTTCGTGCTCGGGGATCGCCTTCTCGCGCACCTGCAGCATCGGCACGCCGGCATCGACGAGATCCGCGACGAGCCTCGCGAAGGACGCCGCATCCATGCCGCCACCGATGAGCACGCACAACGAGGCGTCGGCGAGCCGGGCCAACGGGTCGGTCACGAGCGATCTCCCTATCCTGCCCAGTCGCCTGCGCCGGTCGATCACCACCGCGACGGCATCCACATGGGGCTGATTCCGGGGGCCCGGAACGCCTTGGCGAAACCCGCCCCCGATCCTACGATCCCGCCCCCGCTTTCGGAGGCCGCGGTGGTGGGCACGCTGCGATATCTCACGATTCTCTGGCCCGGCCTGCCCTGGCTCTGGCTCCGCGGGAGCCTGCCGGGCATCGTGCTGGCGCTGGCGTTCGCCGTGACGCTCGACGTCGCGATGGTCACGACGTGGATCTGGACCGACCTCGTCGAGCTGCCCTTCAAGCTCGCGGCCTGGGCGGGCGCCGCCGCCATCTGGCTGCTCGGCACGGCGTCGGCACTCTCGGCGTTTCCGCCGCCGATCCCCACCGGCCTCGGTCCCGCGCACGAGGCCCGCTTCATCCAGGCGCGCGACGCCTACCTGGCACGCGACTGGGTGGGGGCGGAGCGTCGGCTGCGGGAACTCCTCCGCGACGCGCCCACCGACGGCGAGGCCCAGCTGCTCCTGGGCACGCTCCTGCGACGGGCGGGCCGCCTGAACGAGGCGCGGGACGCACTCGAGGCGCTCGCCCGCAGCGACGCGGGCCTCCCGTGGCGGACGGCGATCGCCCGCGAACTGGCGCTCGTGGCCACCACGGAGCGAGCGCCGACCGCCGACCCCATCCTCCTGCCCATCGCGACCGCCGAGGGGTCGGAAGACGACCGCGTTGCGGCGTGATTCCGAGGCTCTTCCGAGCCTTTTTCGGTCGCCAACTGGAATCCGGCGATCGGTTTGGCGTAAGGTTTGCACTGCCATCGTGTCGGGGCCCGGGCTGCCGAAAAGGCACCCGTCGCCGACGCCGCCTTCCACCGTCCGCACCGGCGGGACCTCGAGGGAATTCGCCATGTACGAGCGCTTCACGGACCGAGCCCGCAAGGTGATGCAGCTGGCCAACCAAGAGGCCCAGCGCTTCAACCACGAGGACATCGGCACCGAGCCTGTGCTGCTCGGCCTGATCAAGGAGGGGAGCGGCGTCGCGGCCAACGTGCTCAAGAACCTCGACATCGACCTGCGAAAGATCCGCATGGAGGTCGAGAAGCTCGTCCAGAGCGGTCCCGACATGGTGACGATGGGCAAGCTCCCGCAGACGCCTCGGGCCAAGAAGGTGATCGAGTACTCGATGGAGGAGGCCCGCAACCTCAACCACAACTATGTCGGCACGGAGCACATCCTCCTCGGCCTGTTGCGTGAGCAGGAGGGCGTGGCGGCGCAGGTGCTCATGAACCTCGGTCTCAAGCTCGAGGATGTCCGCGAGGAGGTGCTGAACCTGCTCGGCCACGGCATGGAGGGCGAGGGGGGCGAGCGCGCCGGCATGGGCGGCCGCCAGACGGCCGGGGCCGGCGGCGGCGGCGAGTCGAGCCCCAAGGGGGGCAAGAGCAAGACGCCGGC
>JBJTBO010000247.1:0-11503 GCA_046091445.1 Planctomycetaceae bacterium
CCGGCGGGGCGAACGAGGTGGTGAAGTTGCCGGCTGCCGTGGCGACCGCCGCCGGCTCGGCGTGGCCGCCGAGGAAGTCGGCCGTCGAGCCGATGGTCGCGACGGCCGTGCCGGCGTCCCGCTGCCAATCCTTCGCGAGCACCGCCTTCGGAGCGAGCCGCACGGCGAGCGATCGCGCGGCGCCCTGGGCGAACCAGTCGGGGACGGACCGTGCCGTGAAGGCGGCCGCAGCGATCTGTTCCGCGAGCTGGAGGTCGAGATCGGCGTCGTCACTGCTGCTCGACGCGAGCACCGCCGCATAGACGACGTCACCCGCGACGCCCGCATGGCCCGTGATGCCGCGGGGGCGTTCCTTCCCGACGATCTCCTGCCAGAAGGCGCTGTAGTCGTACGCCTTGCCGAACAGGTACACGACGACACCTCCCTTGAGCAGCGGGCCATCGCCCTCGATGACGAGGCCCCGCAGTTTGTCCTCGAGCCGCTCGCTCCGGTCGGCGATGTCGACGAGTCGCTCCGCCGGCAGATTGCCCAGCACGGTCACGCGACGACGCGCGGCGACCGTTGGGCTCTCGTCGGGGATCGCCTGCCTCCAGACCGGCCCTGCGGCCTTCGCGCGTGTCTTCAGCAGCTCGGCGTCGCCGAGCGCACGGGAGCGGCCGGCGGCCGCCACCGCCTCGAGCGGATCATCCGGCCCGAGCATGTCGAGCGTCGCGCCCTGATCGATCCACTTCTCGATCGCCGCAATCACGTCGGACGGCAGCGGATCGCGTCCGAGGGGCATGCGGTCTCCCTCCTCGGCCGTGCCGCGGAGCTTCTGCACGATCAAGCTCCCCTTGCCGTTGGACGCCGTCACGGCGGGGCCGTTGCGTCCGCCCCGCATCAGCCGTTGGAACGACGTGAGCCGCAGGTTGCCTTCCGGATCGGTGTCGGAGTGGCAGTTGCCGCACTGCTCGACGAGGATCGTCGCGCTGTCCGACGCGAACGACACGTCACCCGGCTTGAGCGCGGGCCTGGGCGCCGCCGCGGGCATCGCCGCGGCCACCGCACCCCGCGCGAGGAGGTCGAGCGCGACCGTGGGGTCCGGCACGTCGCAGCCCGCGCCCCCGTCGATCCAACGCTGGAGGAGCCCGACCTCCGCGGGTGACACCTTCGCCCCACCGCGCGGCATGTCGCCGCTCAGGATCACCTCGAGCAGGCGGCTCGCGTTGGCGGCACCCCGCTGCACCATGCCGGATCGCATGAGCATGTCGTAGGACGCCATCTGGAAGTTGCCCTTGCGGCCCGCGACGTGACACCCTCCGCACTTCGCGACGAGCAGGGGGGCGATCTCCCGCGAGAAGCTCACGGTGCCTTTCGCCTGCTGCGCCGAGGCGGACGCCCCGCAGGACGCGGCGGCGAGCATCACAGCCAATCCAATGGGCCGCGCGAGCCGCTTCCGTCCATCCCAGGCCCTGGCCATCCGCGAGGCCGCTGTCTTGAACTTCATGGACCACCTGTCACCGTGCGCCACCAGACACCGCAGGCGAAGGCCACGACGGCCGTCGCAGGGATAAGCAGAATCGCAGCATAGATCGCCCACCACGGCACTGTCACGCCCGCACGTCCCACCCGCACCGGGTGCATCACGGGTCCGGCGGGCCCAGCGCCCGGGGCGACCGGATCCTCTGCCGCCACGAGGCCGTTCCCCTGCCGCTCGAGCATGGCGAGTGACTGCTCCACCTCACGGCTCTCGAAGGCGGGGCGTTCGGCCTGAGGTTCCGCAGGTACGACGACCCGGGTTTCGCACCGCGGACAGCTCACGCTCCCACCCGCCCAGCGCGTGGGGACGTGAAGTCGGGCGCGGCATCGGGTGCAGCGAAACGCGATCGCCATCGTTCAGACCCCGCCGGATTCCACGGAACCGCGGTCGCGTCGCCGACGGCGGGGACGCCTGCGTCGCGGAGGAGGCGGCAGGGGCGGGGCGAGTGCCGTGACGGCCGTCAGAACGGTCGTCGCCACCAGGGACGTGAGCCACGCCGCCCCGATGACGAGTGCCGTCCAGTCGCACGCGCGGGCCGCGGTCCGATCGTCCAACGCCCGCAGCAGCCCGCCCAGGCCGACGACGACCGAAAGCACGACGGGGAGCAGGAGCAGGACGACGAGCGCGGCGACGAGCAGGCCGCGGCACCAGTCGGGAGGCGAGGAGGCGGATCGCGACCGGCTGCGAGGATCGTCGTCGAACCCATCGTCGGAATGCCGGTCGTGACGAGGCATGAGGAAGCCGGTGGGGCGGTCGGTCCGGGCGCCGTGGACCCGCGGCGGGGGACCATGGGTGTCGTGCCGGAATCGCGAGTGTCGGTCTGCCGAGGGTGCCCGGTCAAGGAGGAGCCGGCCACCATGATGAAACCGGGTTCCGTGCAAACGTCGCGGGGCCGCTACGATCACGGCATGGTTTCCGCTGCCCGTGCGGGAAGGACACCGTCCATGCAACGGATCGTGACGTCGCGCCCCCCGCGTAGTCGCCTCGCACGTTTCTCGCTCGCGGGCACCCTCTCGCTCTGCGTCGCGGTCCCAACCCTGGCCGACCGGGTCGAACTCGACGACGGGCGGGTGCTCGAGGGAAGGGTCGCGATGCTCGCGGGCGTGGTGGTCGATCCGCTCGCGGAACCCGAGGCACCGGCCGTGGGGCCGGTCCTCGTCTGTGACGATGGCCTCACCCGCACCAGGGTGTCGAAGCGGCGCGTCGTCGCGACGGAGCGAGTCCCCGCCGACCTCGGCATGGAGCGACTCCTGATCCCGCAACGGGTCGCGGATACCGGCCGCCGCGTCGTCGGCATCGGCTCGGTCGTCGACGTGACGCCCTTCGACGAGTTCGGCCGTCGCGTGCTGTCGCTCGCGACCGGAAGCGGCCGCGTGGACGTGGTGCCGGGGATCACGGAGGTCACCCCCCGCAGGGTGCGCCTGGAGGGCATCCGCACCGAGAAGCCGTTGATGCTCGACATGCGCGTCGCCACAACGTCGATCCCGCGCGAGGCCCTGCGACGCGTCATCGCCCACACGGTGGACCCGACCGACCCGGAGCAGCGGCTGCGGCTGGTGAGGCTGCTCATGCAGGGGGAGCGGTACGACGAGGCCGGGCGGGAGCTCGACGAGGTGCTGCGCGAGTTTCCAGATCTCGCCGATCTCGGCCGCGAGCGGCGGAGCCTGTCGCGTCTCATGGCGGCCCGCATCTACGACGAGATTCTCCTGCGGGCCCGCGCGGGCCAGGACCGCCTGGCCCTGCAGCTGCTCGACTCGTTCCCGGCCGACGATGCGGACGGGGAGATTCTCGAGGCGGTGCGCGAGACACGCGATGACTATCGTGTGCGACGCGAGCGCGCAGCCGCGCTCGTGGCGGCGGCCGGTGAGCGGAGCGCCTCGCTCGAGGACGACACGGAGCGCGACGCCGCCGCCCACGTCGTTGCAGAGATGCAGCGCGAGCTTTCATTCGGAACCCTCCCGCGGCTCACCACCTTCGAGCGGCTGGGCGCGGACGGCACGCTGTCGGCCGATCGTGCGACCGCGCTGGCGATCAACGGCTGGCTCGGCACCGAGGTCAACGGCGACACCCTCAAGATCGCCCTGTCGGCCGTCCACGTCCGCGGACTCGTCCGTGACTACCTGCGGGCAAAGGACGACGCGGTGCGGCGGGACGTTCTCACGCGCCTGCGCGGCGAGGAGGCCTCCGATGTCCGCACCGTCGCCGCACTCGTGGCCGCCAT
The DNA here is from genome assembly GCA_046091445.1 of Planctomycetaceae bacterium. GTDB lineage: Bacteria > Planctomycetota > Planctomycetia > Pirellulales > UBA1268 > QWPN01. The sequence continues at coordinate 3,741 of JBJTBO010000247.1, forward strand.
GCGTCCACCGCTCGATCCGCCGGACGCCGTGGCTCCGGGCATGTTCGAACTCGAGGTGCCCGGGCCCGACGCGGACGCGAAGGCACGGGCATGCCTCGTGCAGCTGCCGCCCGAATACGACCCCCTGCGTCGCTATCCCGCCGTGGTCACGCTGCACGGCGCCGGCTCGACGCCGCTGCGGCAGATCGAATGGTGGGCCGGCATGCCCGGGCCCGACGGCCTCCGCCAGGGGCAGGCCGGGAGGCATGGCACGATCGTGGTCGCCCCCGCCTGGGCCGACGAAGGGCAGTCGTCCTACGGCGCCACGCCGCGGGAGCATGCCGCGGTCCTCGCCGCGCTCCGGGAAGCGATGCGCCGCTTTGCCATCGATACCGACCGCGTCTTCCTTTCGGGCCACGCGATGGGAGGTGACGCGGCGTGGGACGTGGCGCTCGCGCACCCCGATCTTTGGGCCGGCCTCGTCGCCGTCACTCCCACGGCCGACCGCTACGTGACGCACATCTGGCGCAATGCCGAGCGGCTGCCGACCTGCATCGTCGGCGGTGAGCTCGATGGGGGCACGCTCAAGCGTAACGCCGCGACGCTCGACCGCGCGTTCCTGCGGGGCTACGACCTCACCTACGTGGAGTATCGCGGCCGGGGACACGAGCACTTCTTCGAGGAGATCATCCGGATCTTCGACTGGATGCGGAGGAAGTCGCGCACGCCCTTCCCACCGGAGATCGAGGCGGTCACGATGCGGCCCTGGGATCGCTTCTTCTGGTGGCTGGAGGTCGCCGGAGCGCCGCCACGCACCATGGTGCTCCCGAGCGACTGGCCACCGCCGCCGGGCTCGCGCCCGCTCTCGATCGAGGCCAAGGTCGGAGCCACGAACGGCATCACGGCGCGGTGTGGCACCGAGCAGGTGAAGGTCTGGCTGTCGCCGGAACTGCTGGACTTCACCCAGCCGGCAACGGTCACGGTCGACGGCCGCACCCTGCATCGCGGCCCGGTCGTCCCCGACCTCGCACTCCTGCTCGAGGACGTGCGACTGAGGGGCGACCGGCAGCACCCGTTCTGGGCGGTCGTGGAATCCAGGCGATCATCCCGCCCCTGACGATACGACCGCTCGATGCGGACACGACCACGCGACGCGAGGCCCGACGGCACGAATCCCGCGCTCAGCGCTCGATCGCGGTCGTGTCCGGACTGCGGGCGACCTCGGGCTCCTGCGCCACCCTGGGCAGTGAGAGCCCGGTGACGAACCATCCCTCCGCGACCGACTCCATGCCGACCGCGGCGGTGCCGAAGTAGTGACGGATCACCTCGAACTCGGGGAGCGTCGAGCCGTCGAGCCGCTGTTCGCGGACGCTCCCCGGCTTGCCGTCGCCGAGCAGACCGTTGAGCAGCTGTCCGAACACGCTCTGGGACTTCGGCATCGATCCTCGGCGGAGCAGTTCGTAGGCGGGGAGGATCGTGTCATCCTCGCGCCCGAACGACTTGAGCGCCGCGTGCGTCGGGAGCAGCCGGTCGATCTCCCTGACCGCCAGAGCGTAGTCGTCGGCCGACGCCAGCGCATCGACACCGCCGGGCGTCACGAGCACCCGCTCGCGCACGTAGCGATGCGAGGCGATGAAGAGATGGCCCTTGGCGACGGTGACCGAGGAGTGGGGCAGGAGCTTCTCCTCCTTCTCCCGGATGCGTTGCCGACGGCGGCGACCGTCGTCGTCACGGTCTCCGCCGAGCTTCAGTCCGGGCGTCTCGACCTGCAGCTCGGGAATGGCGGCCGTCCGGTCGATGAGCTCCCAGACCGTGTGCCCCGCGATCTCCTTCCGCTCCATGTCCTTGTCGGCGTTCATGACCTTGGCGATCGTCGCCGCCACCCTGGCCTCGTCCACCGTCTCGATCGCGACCACGAGCCGTTCCGCATCCGGGTCGGCCGGGTCGGCATGGTCGGTGATGAGCGACACCCGCGTCCCGAGCGCCGCGACGAGATCCTGCTCCACGTCGATCTGCGGGCCGTCCGGATCCTCCTTGAGGGACGCGATCACGTCGTCGAACACGCCGCGATCGCCCACGATGTCGTCGACGAGCGTCTCCGCGGCGGCGAACGCCGCCTGGAAATCCCAATTGAGCGCCGACCACCCGGTCACGTCGCGCGGCACCCACTCCGGCGGCACCATGCGCTCGGCGTTGGGGAACTGCAGCATCCTGGCCGCGAGGTCGTACGACTCACCCGACAGCGGCTGCCGCCCCGGCAGCGGCGGCGCCCAAACCATGGTGGCATGACGCACGGCGTGGCCACCGGCACCGAAGACGACGAGGCCGCCCAGGCCCTTGACCGCATCGAAACCCTGGCGGCCGAGGATCGTGACGTAGTCCGGGCCTTTCCGCTTCTCGAGCGGTGGATTGGCCTCACGGTAGACCGAGGCGAAGGGCAGGGGATCGACGAACCACCGGATCGGAGCCGCGTTGGCGGGCATGTCGCGTCCGCATCGTTCCATCACCCCCGCGAAGGGCGCCGTGGCCGCCAGGCTGTCCTTGCGTCCGGTCGTAACGACGGAAAACGCCTGTCCGACCTGCTGTGCGTCGTCGCCGACGACGAGCGCCGAACCACCGTGCGCGAAGGCGACCCGGCGTTCCCGGGCCGGCGTCGTCCGCCGCTCGTCGTCCGGCTCGGGGGGCAGCCGGTACACCGAGAGGCCTGCCGGTGCGCCGGCGATCGTGACGACGGTCGCCTTGCGTTCGAGCAGGCGCGCCGTGATCGTCTCGACCAGCTCCCGGGCCTCGGTTTCGTGCCCCGTGACGTCCACCACCAGCACGGTCGCCATCTGTCCCGGCTGGGGCTCGATCGCCGCCACGGCGACTTCGCCCCCCGGAATCCGCTCGAGGTCCTCGAGGGTCAGCCCGCGCTTCGCGAGCCGCTGTTTGCTGTTTTTGTTGATCTCCCCCCGGACGTGTTCGACGAACGCCGCCATGGTGGGGTCGGCGAGAAGCTGGCCGTAGGGTGAGCGATCGAACCGCTGGCGGAGGCCGCGCACGTCGGGCACGCTCAGCCAGGCCCGCGTCGTGGCGGGAAAGATGGTCTCGCTGGCGGCGATACCCTCGGCTCGGGCCGGGCAGGCGGCCGCCAAGGAGGCGCAGGCCACGAGCAAGACGGCGGCCACAGGATGCCGGAGGGCGGTACGAGTTCCTCGCACGGGTCAACTCCTCGGGTCAAAACGGATACACGACGGACGCGGTGCAGGCTTCATGGGGTGCCACGAGGCCGACGCGACGACCCATCGGCCGACGGCCCGGCCCTCGTGGGCCTGACCGAGGTTGCGGAGTTTCGCAGGAAGCCCGGGTTTGCTCAACACCATTCCAGCCCTCGTTCCCGGGGGTTTCGGGCCCGATCACCCCTCTCCAGCCCAGAAAACACGCGACCGCGGTGACGAGCACGATGGCGAGGGCGGTCTCGCGACCGGCGCCGAGACGCAGGGCCGCGGTCGTCACGACGGCAAGCGCGACGCCCCAGGCGAGCACCTCCGCGACGAGCCACAGCCGGTCGGTGGCCTCCTCACCTCCGACGACCCCGGCGGCCACGAGCGGAGGCCACGCAAGGATGGCCGCGGTGGTGATCGGCACCCGCCACTGGGGCGCCGACCGAAGGCCGGGTCCTGCCACGGTCTTCAACAGACGCGATCGGGCGATGGACCCGACCGCCCCCCACGCGAGGGTCGCACGCGGCGCGGCGAGCGCGATGAAGCAGCACGCCGCCAGCAGGCCGTACCAGCCCGAACGCTCTGGCGCGAGGAAGAGCCAGCCCGCCATGCCGAGGAGCGCCGCGATCATCGACGCCATGAGCAGGCCGCCGCCCAGTCGTCCCGACCCCGCCGGCCATCCCAGCGCCTCGATCGTGTCCGCCGGCGTCGATGAGCCTGCATCCATCGCGTGCTCCGACGACGGGGCGGTCGCCAGCCACGACACGGCCGCGACCGTCACCGCGCCGAAGCCGGCGACGCCGGCCGCCGCGGCCCCCGCCACGTGCAGGGGCGCAGCCACGGTCATGAAGACAGCCGCTCCCGTCGCGGCCGCGACGCACGCGGCCACCAGCACGACACCCGCCGACTCGGCCGCGTCCGCGCCGGCTCGGCGCAGCAGGATGCTGCTCGTCGCCGCGAGCGGGACGGCCGCCGCGAGCCACACGCCGACGGACGAGCCGGTCAGAGCGAGGGCGACGGCGGCGACGAACGGCCAGGTCGATCGGCACATGGTCGTCGCCACCACGAGCGAGCGCACGTGTGGACCGCGAGCCGTCGCATTGGGCACGTCGCCGATCGCGGCGATCGCCGCTGCAGCCGCGGCGACGACGGCGGCCGACGCCGCTGGAACCCCACCCGGCTGCGCGCCACCGGGCGTGTCCGGAACCGACAGCGCGACGCCCGCGCCGAGCACGCAGACGAGTGCCAGCCACGACGCGGGGCGCCTCGCATCGACACGCAGGCAGCGGACGCCCACGCGAAGCACCCGCACGGCTTCATGCCAGAGGCCCGACCCGCCACGCGCGGCGTCCGTCACGACATCACCCGCGCCGGGGACGCACACGCCCCTGCACCCGCAGCGGCAGCCCGAGGATGCGGAGGAAGCCCTCGGCATCGGTCTGATCGTACGAGCCGCCCCCCTCCATCGACGCGATCGCCGCGTCGTAGAGGCTCTGCGGACTCGTGCGGCCGCGCACGAGGATGTTGCCCTTGTAGAGGCCGAGTTCCACCCGACCCGTCACGGGACGCTGGGCCTCGCGAATGAAGGCTCCGAGCGCGTCCATTTTCGCGCAGTACCAGAAGCCATAGTACACCATCTCCGCCACCTCCGGCGACAGCCGGTCTCGCAGGTGCACGAGATCGCGATCGAGCGTCATCTGCTCGACGAGCCGATGGGCCTCGTAGAGCACCGTCATGCCCGGCGCCTCGTAGACACCCCGACTCTTCATGCCGACCAGCCGGTTCTCGACGATGTCGGTCCGTCCCACGCCGTTGCGGCCGCCGATCTCATTGAGCACGAGGACGATCTCATGGGCCGCCATGCGCCGCCCGTTGACGGAGACCGGCACACCGGCTTCGAACTCGATCGTCACGGGCTCCACCGCGTCGGGTGCCGCCTGGGGCGATACCGTCATGCCGAAGTCGACGAGGCCGAAGCCGTCGGTCGTGAGCTCCTCGAGCAGCCCGGCCTCGTAGCTCGTGTGGAGGCAGTTCTCGTCGGAGCTGTAGGGCTTGCCCTTCGAGGCCTTGACCGGGATGTGTCTCGCTTCGCAGAACTCGATGAGCTCCTGACGGCCGGGGAAGCGTTCGCGGAACGCGGCGATCCGCCACGGCGCGAGCACGCGGATTCCCGGATCGAGCGCCTCCGCGGCGAGCTGGAAGCGGCACTGGTCGTTCCCCTTGCCGGTGGCGCCGTGGGCGAAGACCGAGGCGCCGGTGCGGTGCGCGACGTCGACGCACACCTTCGCAATCAGCGGGCGGGCGATGGACGTGCCGAGCAGGTAGGTGCCTTCGTAGCGTGCCTGCCACTGCATCACCGGGAAGGCGAAGTCTCGACAGAGATCCTCACGCACGTCGACGAGCAGCGACTCGACCGCGCCGCAGTCGCGTGCCTTCTGCATGATCGCCTGCCGATCCTCGCACGGCTGGCCGAGATCGACGTAGACGGCCACGACGTCGTAGCCCTGCTCGATGAGCCAGCCGAGGATCACCGACGTGTCGAGGCCGCCCGAGTAGGCGAGGACGCAGGTTTCCTTCATGCACCGAGGGTCTCCGGGGGCGCGGCGTCCGGCGGCCTGCCGCGTGCCGACGATCGTACCGTGAACGGGCGCGAGGCGAAGGCCCGTCGGGTCGCGACCGGCGGCAGGCGGGCGGCGGACGCTCACACCTCGTGCACGAGCGCCATGTTGTGACCGCCGGCACCGAAGCCGGTGCCGGCGACGAGCAGGATCCGGTCCCCCCGCCGCAGCCGGCCGGCGGCGAGGCCCCACTCGCAGACGTGCTCCAGCAGGCCTCCGGTGTCGGCGGTCGCCACGACGGCCGCGAGCGGCGTGACGCCCCAGTAGAGGGCCATCTGCCGCAGGGTCGCCGGCTCGTCGCTCACGCCCACCGTCGGCACCGCCCCCCGCCGCTTCGAGCGCGCGATCGCGGTCACGCCGGTGCGGCTGGCCACGACCACGAGCTTCGCGTCGAGCTCCGCCGCGATACGTCCCGCCCCGTCGACCACCGCCTGCGTGATCGGGTGCAGGCCGTCCACGAGAAACTCGGGCGCGGGGAGAAACTCGCCGGCGGACACGGCGGAGGCGCGTCCGCGTCCGAGCAGCTCGCCGAGCACCTGGCGGCGATCGTGCAGGTACTGCTCCTCCGTGGCGCTCGCGATGCGACGCATCATCTCGACGACGAGCCGCGGGTGGTCGCCGATCGCCGTCTCGCCCGAGAGCATGCAGGCGTCGGCGCCGTCGAGGATCGCATTCGCGACGTCGGTGGTCTCCGCCCGGGTCGGGCGGCGGGCGTGCTGCATGCTGTCGAGCATCTGCGTCGCCACGATCACCGGCTTCTGGTAGCGCTGGCAGGTGCGGATCACCCGCTTCTGCACCATCGGCATGCTCGCGACATCCGTCTCCACGCCGAGGTCGCCCCGCGCCACCATCACCGCATCCGCAGCCTCGACGATGGCCTCGAGTCCGTCGATCGCCTCCCGCTTCTCGATCTTGGCGACGACGCGGGCCTTCGAGCCCCGCGTGCGCAGCAGTTCCTTGAGCAGCTTCACCTCGACGGCACTGCGCACGAACGACAGGCTCACGAAGTCGGCGCCGGCCGCGGCGGCCCATTCCGCATGCTGCCAGTCGGTCGCACTCATCGCGGCGACCGACAGCTTGACGCCCGGCAGGTTGACCCCCTGGCGGCTGCGGACGACGCCCCCCTGCACGACCCGGCAGCGGACCTCGTCGGACGTCCGTGCCTCGACCACGAGGCTGATCGTCCCGTCGGCGAGCATGACCGGGTCGCCGACGGCGAGCTCGTCGACGAGCCGCGCGTAGGTGACGGTGAAGGCGCCGGCCTCCGCGGTCTCCTCACCGCGGACGAAACGGAGGATCTCCCCCTCGTTGCATTCGACAGCCCCGCCCGGCAGCTCGCCGAGCCGGATCTACGGCCCGGCGAGATCGACGAGCACGCCGATGGCACGGCCCGCAGCCGCCGACACCCGGTGCACGCGGGCGAGCGTCTCCGCGTGCTCCTCGAGGGAGCCGTGCGCCATGTTGAGGCGGAAGACGTCGACGCCCGCGTCGACGAGCCCGCGGAGTGACTCCTCGGTGCGGCAGGCGGGACCGACCGTGGCCACGATCTTCGTGCGGACGATCGCAGGGCCCGTGGACATTCGGGGGGCTCCTGGGTGAGGCGGGACCCGTCAGCGGACCGCGTGCATCCTGTCGCGGGCAAAAGCCAGAGTGCCGCGGCGGGGATCGCGGTGCGGCGACTCCGACTTGGTGGCCGAGCGGTCGCGCGCATACTGGGCACGCACAGCGGAGCGGACGTCGTGTGGCAGGACCGTCGGGTGATCGTCGCGGGAGGCACCGCCGGATTCGGACTGGTGCTCGCGCGGCATCTTGCGCGTGCCGGGGCCCGCGTGCTCGTCGTCGGCCGGTCGGGTGAGGGGGTGCGTCGCGCGATCGAGGCCTGTGAGCGCCACGGCGTCACGATCCGGGGGGTGCCCGCCGATCTCGGGCGCGCGGGGGAAGGGGGACGGGTCGTCGGCGAGTG
>JBJTBO010000248.1:0-3789 GCA_046091445.1 Planctomycetaceae bacterium
CGCGTGAACACCTGCAGGCAGTCGCAGCCGGTCTCGACCGCGCGTTCGACCGCCCGGATGAATCCGCCGGCGATCGATTGGTGCGCCCCGTGTGGCCGAGGCAGGGGGCGCACCGCGGAGCGGCGGCGGGTTCGAGGGGGACGCGGTGCAGCGGCACGGCGCGGCGGTCGGGGTGTCATGAATCCGGTTCTCTTCGTGGATCCCGCAGGGCGATGCCTCGCACGCCGTCGGGAGCGGCAAATCCCGCAGCCCGGAGGGGCGCACTTTCGTCTTCGCCGCGATCGTCCGTAGACTACTGCCATGGCGACCTACGCACTCCTGCTCGCGACGTTGTGCATCGCCGGCCTCGCGGCCGTCGCGACGGCGTTCGCCCTCAAGCCGCTGCGGCTCTCGAGGCAGGCCGAGGCGATCGCCCGGGCACAGCGTGACTTCCATCGCCAGCGCGAGCCTCTCGAGGCGAAGTTCATCGACCGCGCCGCCGCCAGCGGCAAGCCTCGCGGTCTGCGGTGGGTCGACGTCGAGTTCGACGACGACGTCGTCTACGCCCGTGACCGGCGCTCCCGCCGCCTCAAGGCGATGGTGGCGGTCGAGGTGCGGTTCGAGGCGGTGGAAGGCGGTGGCATGGAGGAGGTCGAGGCTGTGTCACGCATCCGTGCGGCCACGGCCGAATTCCTCCACGACGGCACCCGGTGGGTCACCGAGGGGCGGATCTATTTCAACCTCGCACCCTCGGCGACCGTGAAGTATCTCGCGGCCGATCTCGAGCCGGTGGCCGAGCAGCCCGTGGCGATCCAGCCGGGCATGACACGCGGCTGAACCGGGCCTCGGCCCGGCGTGCTGGACGTGTCTTGCGAAATGTCGGGCACCGGCCCGCACGTGCTGCAACGGCTCGGGAGCGGCTAAAGTCTCTTCGCTCCGGCCGCGGCGGCCACACGCTCGTCGAGCGTTCGCCAGCCCCCTTTGCCTCGACCCGGCTAGCTGCTGGCGGCATGCCCCGTCTCACCCGGCCGGCCACGGACCTGAACGGAGCGTGCTCCGTTCAGGCCCGCAGAGATCGGGCCGGGGATCGCGCCGGGTCGTCGCCGTCCCGTGCACCTTCGTCAGGTCGAGGGCGAGGTTCAGGCCTGTGCCGCGGGCCGCGCCACGACGCGCTTCTGCACGTCAGTCTCGAGCGTGCCGAAGGCCTGCTCGTGCCGCTGCACGGCCATGTGCAGCGCGTAGGCGAGACGCTTCGCGGTGAAGAAGTTCACGATGATCCGCTGCGTCAGCTGGATCGTCTCGGGAGCCTGATTGCCAACCTGCTTGTTGAGGCCGAAGTCGACGATCAGTTCCTCCGGCGTGCCCGTCACGCGGCAGAAGTTGGCGTACGTCGCGACGATGTGCGACTCGTCGACGGGAACGGGCTCGGGACCGCGAGCTTCATCAGCCATGGCAAACGACTCCTGAGAAAAGGCGGAAACGGGAAATCAATCGGCACCCTGCCCGAAGGTCGAGGACGGCGGGTCCCGAGGCGTCGGAGTCTAGTGGTCGTCGCGTGCCGCCACTAGTCCCCGGCGGTCGCGTCACCGGATTCGAATCGACGCGGGCAGGGTATGCTCCTCGCGACGAGATCGTCCCCTGCGGGTGGTACCCTGCGGTGGCCAAGCGGAGAAGGCGGGCATGAGTCCGTTCGAGCTGAGCCGGCGTCGATGGCTGGCGGCCGGTGGTGCCGTGTTCGGGGCCGCGCTCGGGTCCGCCGAGCGGATCGCCGAGGCGGTGGCACTCGGACGCGCCCGCACGATCTCGCTCTTCCACACGACCGATCTGCACGGGCACGTCCTGCCCACCGAGACCTACGAGGGGCTGAAGGACGTCGGGGGACTCGCCCGGTGCGTCTCCTGCATCCGGCAGTGGCGCCGGGAATCGCCGCACGCACTCACGCTCGACGTCGGTGACGTGGTGCAGGGCACGGCGGCGAGCATCCGCCGTGACGGACGGCTCATGATCGAGCTGTTCAATCGCATCGGATACGACGCCTGGACGCTCGGCAACCACGACTTCGACTGGGGACCCGAGTCGACCGAAGGGCTGCTCGATCTCTCCGTCGCCTCGGTACTCACGGCGAACATCGAACGGGGCGATCGCCGGCCCGGCGGGTTCGACGGCGTGTGGGGGAAGGTGAGGCCCTGGGTCGTGCGGGAAGTGGGCGGCTTTCGGATCGCCATCGTCGGCCTCGTCACACCGGGGCTGCCCTTCTGGCTCGCACCCGAGACGCTCGGCGGCGTGGCACCGCTCGATCCTGCCGCGACGCTCCGGGCCGCGCTCGCCGAGCTCGCCACCGAGAAGCCCGACACGATCGTGGTGATCGGCCACATGGGCTGGCGGTTCAACGATGACTACGCCAATCCGGTGCGGGAGGTGCTCGCCAACGCACCCGGTGTGAGCGTGTATCTCGCGGGCCATTCCCACCAGAACCAGCCGTCCTGGACGCTGCACGACGTGCTCTGCTCGCAGGCCAGCTACTACGGCATCCACTGTGGGCGGGTCGACCTCACCTTCGACCTCGAGTCGCGGAAGATCGTGGATCGTCGCGCATTCACGCTCCTGATGGACGACCGGTTCGCGCTCGATCCGGCGATCATGGAGGCGGCCCGCGGGGATCTCGACGCGGCCGCGGGCGATCTGGCCCGCGACGTGGCGACGGTGCGGGCCCCGCTCGGCGGCAAGGGACGCGCGAGCCCGCTGGTGCGGCTCTTCTGCGAGGCGTTCGCGGCGGCGCTCGAGAAGCGGGGCACACGGGTCGACGGCGTCTTCCACGGCACGTTCAACACCGGTGACCTGCCCGCCGGCAGGCTCACGGTGGCCGACTGCTGGCGGCTGATTCCCTACGAAAACCTCCTCGTGACGGCCGAGGTGACGGGCGACGAACTGCTCGCGATCCTCGCCGAGGATGCCGGCGTGCGCGGGTCGGACCGCACGCTCTGGCCGTTCGACGTCATCGCCGACGATGGGGGGAAGCCCGTGCGGATCCTGCGCGACGGTCAGGACGTGCCACGGGACGGGCGGCTCACCATCGCCTTCAACAGCTACGACGGGCAGTCGGGTGGCCGCCGGCTGATGCGGACCCGGGACATCCTCGCCGCGCCCGCGGCGCGGCGGCAGACCACGCCGGTGGACACGCGGGGGGCGCTCATCGACTACCTGCTCGACCGGGGAGTCGTGGGGTGAGCGCACGACGACGAGCGCAAGAAAAGGACCCGTGATTGGGGAAACCACGGGTCCGAAGCGGCTATCGAGGTGTGGGTCTTTGGGGGGGGAACAGCCGCTGACGAGATTCCTGAGTGTGCGATGCTGGGCGGGGTGACCTTCGCCCGACACGCAACCATACCGCGCGGTCGCCTGCCTGTCGACCCGATTCGGCCGATTGCTCGCCCGGCCAGCCCCCCGACCGGGCGGAGATGGGCCGAAACGCCGCTCCCCGCGCGTCCTTCGCAGGGCGTTGCCCATTTCGCTACGCTACCCCGCCGGGCCGGCGGAGCCCGCGACAGTCGTTACGGCCCATCCCTCCCGCATCGCCGCGTCCACCATGCCAGCCACGCTCATCGATCCGTTTTCCGCACGCGCCACGTTCGACACCGGGTCCGGCCCCGCCACGCTCTACCGCCTGCAGTCGCTGGATGACGCCGGCGTGACCGACACGTCCCGGCTCCCGTACTCGATCCGGACCATCCTCGAGGCACTCCTCCGCACGTGTGACGGATACGAGGTCACCGAGGAGGACGTACGGGCCCTGGCGACGTGGAATGCCGC
>JBJTBO010000249.1:0-7057 GCA_046091445.1 Planctomycetaceae bacterium
CCGTCTCGGGCGTGTGATGCTCGACAAACTGAAGGTGTACTCGGGGAGCGAGCACCCGCATCAGGCCCAGCGACCCGAACCCGCGACGATGGGGGAGTGAGACGTGACCGAATCCGAGACGGCGGTGGCAACGCAGGCGGACGGCGCAGTCGCACCGACAGTGCAGCGGGCCTCACGGGCGCGAAGGCGTGGCGCAGAGGTGATCGCGACGGGTCGCCGAAAGACCGCCGTGGCCCGGGTGCGCCTCAAGGCTGGTTCAGGGCATGTTCGGGTCAACGGGCGTGACCTGATCGAGTACTTTCCGGTGGTGAAGGATCGCGCGCTCGTTCTCGGGACGCTCGACCAAGTGGAACGGCGGTCGGCGGTGGATGTGGACGTCACGGTCCACGGTGGCGGGCCACACGGTCAGGCCGGGGCCTGTCGGCTCGGGATCGCCCGCGCCCTCAAGGAGTTCGACGAGACGTTGTCGGACGCGCTGCGGCAGGGGGGCCTGCTGACCCGCGACGGGCGCATGAAGGAACGGAAGAAGTACGGCCTGCGTGGCGCCCGACGCGGGACGCAGTTCTCGAAGCGGTAGTCGATCGTGCCGCCCTCGGCGGTGTTTGGTGTGGTTGGCGCTCGGACATGCCGAATCTGCCGCCCGCATGCTCGGTCGCGGGGGCCGTTGCAGGGCCGCCGTTGCCCGCGGCAGGGCTGTATCGATCGTGCCGATTGGTGGGCCTGCGCCCGTCGGTTTGGGGGCGTGTTTTCGCGGCTGTCGGCCGCGATTTTCCCCTTCGTGCCATTCGATGACATACTTGCGCACGGCATCGGCGGTTCGTGCCCCAATGGCCGGCCAGGCGGTTTCGCGGAATCTTTTTCTGGAGTCGCTCGACATGGTCCACCTCCCGTCCTTCCGTCGCGTGGCGTGCTCGCTGGCCGTCGCCGTGATTGTGCTCGGCAGTTCTTTCGCGACGGCGGGTGACTCCGAATCCAGTTCGCGATCGGCCCAGCCTGCCCGCGATCTGCTGGCAGCCGAGGCCGAAGGGCTCGTCGCGGTGCGCTACGTGCCCCAGGACTCGAGGTCGGCACAGGTCGTCGTCAGCAATCCGGGTTCGGTGCCGCTCACGCTCAAGATGCCCCAGGCATTCGTCGGCGTGCCCGTGCTCGCCCAGTTCGGCGGTGGCATGGGCGGCAGGGGTGGTGGCAGGGGTGGCATGGGCGGTGGCATGGGTGGCAGGGGGATGGGTGGTGCCCAGGCAACAGGCGGCGGCATGGGCGGCATGGGCGGCATGGGTGGCATGGGCGGCGGCATGGGTGGCATGGGCGGCATGGGCGGAGGTGGTTTCTGCTGGGTCGCCCGCGAGGTGTACGGGGCTCACGACCCGCGGTGGGTCGAGTTTCGTGACTGGCTGGCCGGCGACGCCCCGGTCTGGCTGCACGATCTCTACCACGACCATGGCGAGGCGTTTGCCGCATGGATTCACGATCGACCCACGGCGAAACTGGTTGTCCGCACCCTGATGGACAACGCGATCGCCGATCGGGACCGTGGCTCGTCCGGAGTCGCCCTCTGGCAGGTCCGCGATCGCGCCCCTCCCGTGGAGCCGGGTGCCTTCGTCGGCTATCCGGGCCAGACACGGCGGTTTCGCTTCGCCACGGTCTGCCTCGAGCCTGGCAAGCCCGAACCGTCCCCACGCATGACGTATCGGATGCAGGCGCTCGACGCGTTCTCGACGGATCCCCGGCTCGACGTCGTGATGGCGGCGCTCGGCAGCGGGGTGGTGTCGCAGAAGGTGGCTCAGGCGGCGGCCTGGCACATTGCCAACGACCTCTCCTGGCAGCGTCTGGCGGCCGAGACCATCCATCACGTGGGCGGTCGGCCCGACGAGTCGTTTTTCCAGCCCGGCGAACTGGCGACCGCCATGCGGCTGGTCAAGTACGCCGAGGATCACGCCGCGTCGCAGGCGGCCGCGGCATCCGTGACCGGCCCCTGATCGTCGACGTGCATCGGCCATCCCTCCCGTCGGGAGGGGATGGCACGACCTGTCCGATCGGCAGGTCGCCCCGCGCCCCCTCCCACGATCGCGTTTCTGCGGTACAACCGCAGGGAGAGGTCCTTCACCCGTTCGACGTCCGTCGGTCTTCGAATGCGGTGCGGGCGCGGTGCGACCACGTGTGCCAAGGGGGCGGCAGGCCATGAATGTGAGCGGTCCGTCACGAAGCAGAGACAGTGGCGGTCGTGGAGACGTCATCGTCGAGACCCGTAACCTCTCGAAGACCTACAGGGATTTCTGGGGTCGACGAAAGAAGGTGGCTCTCAAGCCGCTCGACCTCGAAATCCGCCGCGGCGAAATTTTCGGCCTCCTCGGCCCGAACGGCTCGGGCAAGACGACGACGCTCAAGCTGTTGCTGGGGCTCATTTTCCCCACGTCGGGCGAGGCGCTCGTCTTCGGGAGCGAGGCCACCGACGTGCGGAAGAACGAGCGCATCGGCTACCTGCCCGAGGAGAGCTACCTCTACAAGTTCCTCGACGCCGAGGAGACGCTCGACTTCTACGGCCGGCTCTTCGACATGCCTCCGGACGAACGGCGGCGACGGGCCTCGATGCTCATCGAGATGGTGGGGCTCGCGCGCGATCGCAAGCGGCAGTTGCGGGAGTACTCGAAGGGCATGACGCGACGGATTGGCGTCGCCCAGGCGCTCATCAACGATCCCGAACTCGTCATGCTCGACGAGCCAACGAGCGGACTCGATCCGATCGGCACCCGGGAGATGAAGGATCTCATCGTCGACCTCAAGGCCCGCGGCAAGACGGTGATCATGTGCTCGCACCTGCTGGCCGACGTGGAGGACGTGTGTGATCGCATCGCCGTGCTTCATCAGGGCGAGCTGAAGGAACTCGGTCGTGTGGAGGATCTCCTGCGGGTCGGCGATGTGACGCAGATCCGTGCCCGGGGACTTCCGCCCGCCGCCGAGGCGGAGATTCGGGAGGTGCTTGCCCGGCACGGTGGGACCGGCGTGGAGATCGGGAACCCGAAGACGACGCTCGAGGATCTGTTCCTCGAGGTCGTGCGGGACGCCGAGGCGCGGCCGGGACGACGGGCCACGGCGTCGCCCCGGGGCGGCGACGACCATTCGACACGGGCAGGGTGAGCATTCGCCATGGTGCTGGAGGAGGAAATCCCGCGGTTCGCCGCCTGGATCGGCCCGGCGCTGGTGCGGTATCTCTTCGCCGGCGGTCTGGCGGCGGTCTGCGCCGCGGCCGCGGCGTGGCTGACCCAGGCGATCGCCCACGGCCCGCTGGCGGCCGGTGTTCGCGTTTACCGCGGCATCCTCGCCGGCCTTGCCGACCTCGCAGGCACGTCGCCGCGTCGCGTGTGGGCGCTCGCGCGGCTCGCGGTGCAGGAGTCCCTGCGCCGCAACGTGCTCGTCGTGCTCGGGGTCTTCGGTCTCATCCTGCTGTTCGCGGGGTGGTTCCTCGATCCGGCAAGCGTCGATCCGGGCAAGCTGTACATCGGCTTCATTCTCGCGGCGACCAACTTCCTCGTCTGTGCGGTGGTGCTGCTCCTCTCCGTTTTCAGCCTGCCCGCGGACATCAAGTCGCGCACCATCCAGACGGTGACGACGAAGCCGGTGCGCACCGGGGAGATCGTCCTCGGACGGATTCTGGGATTCGCGCTGGTCGGGACGGTGCTGCTCGCGATCATGGGCGCCGCCGGATGGGCGTTCGTCGTGCGGAGCGTCTCGCACACGCACGGCGTGGCCTCGGAGGATCTGCTCGACACGACCGACGAGTCGGGAGCGACCGTGGGGGCGACGGGCCGCACGAGCCTCGACCGTGGCCATCGGCATCGCGGCGTGATCGGGCCCGACGGCACCGGCGTGGCGGAGACCGCGCAGGGGCATCGGCATCGGGTCCGGCGCGTGGAAGGCGGCTACGAGATCGGTGCGGCGGAAGGCTTGCTCGAGGCGCGGAGGCCGCTCCGAGGCACGCTGCGATTCCTCGATCGCGACGGACGGCCCAGCGCGAAGGGAATCAGTGTCGGTTCCGAGTGGGCCTACCGGCAGTACATCGAGGGCGGTACGCCTGCCGCCGCCATCTGGACGTTCTCGGGCCTGTCGGAACGCGCGTTCCCCGACGGGCTGCCGCTCGAGATGATCGTGCGGGTCTTCCGCACCCACAAGGGTCGGATCGAGGACGGCATCCACGGGACCGTCCAG
Organism: Planctomycetaceae bacterium; assembly: GCA_046091445.1. Taxonomy (GTDB): domain Bacteria; phylum Planctomycetota; class Planctomycetia; order Pirellulales; family UBA1268; genus QWPN01. Next base: position 4,204 of record JBJTBO010000249.1, read on the forward strand.
CTGCGGAATCCGGACAGCGGGCAGCGCAGCGAGGCCTTTCCCATCGTGGCGAGGGAGTTCTCCATCGACGAACTCTTCATTCCGCGTCGCGTCGGCACCATGCTCGCAGACGGCGGCACCCGCGAGGTCGACCTCTACGAGGAACTCGTGGCGGATGGCCGGCTGGAGGTGTGGCTCCAGTGTCTCGAGCCCGGCCAGTACTACGGCGTCGCCCAGGCGGACTTCTTCATGCGGACGGGAAACGGCTCGTTCGTCGTCAACTACGCGAAGGGATGCCTGGGGATCTGGTTCGCCATGCTGATCGTCACGGCGCTCGGTGTGATGTTCAGCACCTTCCTGGCCGGTCCGGTCGCCATGCTGGCCACGCTCGCGGTGATCCTCGTCGGCCAGTTCCGCGGGTTCATCGCCCGGCTGTTCGAGAGCCAGGTGACGGGTGACTTTTCGATCGTCCCCGGGGGCGGGCCGATCGAGTCGCTCGTGCGGATCGCGACGCAGGAGAGCATCACGGTCGACTGGGATCCCACGCCGGCCGCGCAGGTGATCAAGGCGGCGGACACGGTGCTGCTCGCGCCCATGCGTCTCGCCGCGAGCATCTTCCCGTCGCTCTCGGAACTCGGCACGGGCGACTTCGTCACCGCAGGGTTCGCGATTCCCGGTGACCTGCTCGCCGCGCATGCCGCGGAGACGCTGGGATTCGTGGTGGCATTCGCGCTCGCGGGCGCGTTCTGCCTCAAGGCACGGGAGATCGCATCATGAGCATGGGCGGCGGTGGCGCGGCGAAGAGGGCGGAGCGGTCTGTGCTGGGCCTGCGGCCGGCGACGCTGGCGGCACTCGTGGCGATCGCCGTGCTGCTCGTGCCGCTCTCGATGCTCAGCCAGCCTGCGGACTCATCGAGTCCCGGCGGCCAGCTCGCCCGGCTGCGATCGCGGTACGGGCTGTCCCAGGCCGAACTCGGCGAGGTGGATCCGGCGAGCGAGACCATGCGGTTCGCGACGCTCGGTCTGAAGAACGTCGCCGTCACGCTGCTGTGGGACCGGGCCAATCATTACAAGAAGGTCGAGGACTGGACGAATCTCTCGGCCACGCTCGAGCAGATGACGAAGCTCCAGCCCAACTTCTATTCGGTGTGGGACTTCCAGGCGCACAACCTCTCCTACAACATTTCGGTCGAGTTCGACGACTTCAACGATCGCTACGCGTGGGTGATGAAGGGCATCGAGTTCCTGCGCCAGGGCATCGGGCTGAATCGGCGCGAGCCGCGGCTGCTCGGCAGGATGGGCTGGTTCATCGGGCAGAAGATCGGCCGCGCGGACGAGAAGAAGCAGTACCGGCGACTCTTCAAGGCCGACGACGACTTCCACGAGCGGGACCGTCCGGGGCGGACGCTGCCGGAGCGGGACAACTGGCTGGTGGGCCGTGAGAAGTACCTCGCCGCCCAGCAGCTCGCGGACTCCGGTGCGCCGCTGAAGACCACGCCCCTGATCTTCCACAGTGAACCGATGATGACCGCCATCAACCACGCGAGGGCGCTGGCCGACGACGGTACGTTCGGAACGGCGGGTCGCGACGCATGGTCGCTCGCGGGGGAGGAGCTGCGGCGCTTCGCGATGCGGGAGATCCCCACCAGCTGGGACGTACCGATCCGGCTGGGGCTGGAGGAAGCGGAGGGGGAACGGGCGGAGCGGCTTGCCGCCGAACTCGAAGAGTTGCTTCCCGGCGCGTTCGCGGCTGCGGTGGCCGCGCAGCGGGAGGCCCTGTCGGCCGACCAGCGTGCGGCGCTCGACACGCCGCCGTCCGAGCGGAACGAGCGGCAGCAGGGACTGGCGTTCTCCGCCGAGCAGTCGCTGAAGGTGACGTGGCCCATGGTGGCCCGCGACGCGCCCGCACCCGTGCGGGAGCGGGCGCGGGAGCTCGCCAGACAGCACCAGGAGGCAGAGGAGACGGCGACGATGATTCGCCGCTACCGCGACATCGTGAACTTCAACTTCTGGCGGGCGACGTGCGAGTCGGAGGTGACCGAACGGATGCTGCGAGCCCGTGAGCTAACGTGGGAGGGGGAGCGGGAGTTTGCGGGCGCCCGCCTGCAGCCGGCGAAGGCCGCCTTCGAGGAGGCGTTCGACGCATGGCGGGAGGTGCTCGACGCGTCCCGCGTGTTGCGGGAGGACCAGCTCGTCGCCGATGACCTTGCCGAGATCGTCGGCCGCTACCGACGGGTTCTGGAACAGCTCGACGAGCCGTTTCCCAAGCCGTTCATCCTCCAGGACATGCTCGACCGGGCCGCTCCGGCCGATGGCGCGCCGGCCGACTGACGCCCTTCCGGCACCGGCGCGTCACGCGCGCCGCACGAGCAGCTTGTCGATCCGCCGGCCGTCCATGTCGACGACCTCGATCACGAGCCCGTGCCAGGAGACGGTGTCGCCGGCCGCCGGAATCCGCTCGAGCTCCGCGAGCACGAGTCCCGAGACGGTCGAATAGTCGCGCTGGGACGGCGCGGCCTCGAGTCCGAGGCGATCGACGAGGTCGTCGACCGCCGCCCCCCCATCGACGAGCCACGAACCGTCCGGCCGCTGCACGAACACATGCTCCTCGCGGCGGTGCTCGTCATGGATCTCGCCGACGAGTTCCTCGAGGACATCCTCGAGCGTGACGAGTCCCTCGGTGCCGCCGTATTCGTCGAGCACGATCGCCAGGTGGTTGCGCTCCTGCTGGAACAGCTCCAGGAGCCGGTCGAGGGGCATCGTCTCGGGCACGAAGATCGCCCGGTGGAGCATCTTCCGCAGCTCGATCGGCCAGCCGATCCAGGAGGGCCGCAGCACGGCCGTGCGCGACTCGGAGGCGAGGAGGGGGGCGAGCG
>JBJTBO010000250.1:0-4135 GCA_046091445.1 Planctomycetaceae bacterium
CGGCCGGACCGAGGCCGAGGCACGATCCCGCGAGCCGCCCGCGCTCAGCCACCCGCGCGAGCGGTGCGGCCACCTCGTCTTGTCCCTCGATGCCCTGCCAGGCCAGGTGTCTCCGGACTCCTGCGGCTCGTGCGATGCGAACGTATCACACCGCGTTCCCTCCCGCAGCGTGGTCCCCGGACGGAGCTGGTCAATCCAGCGCGAACCGGCTCGCCACGATGGTGCGGATGCGATCGGCGACCACGTCGGGCCCGTCGGTGGCGTCCACGACGACGATCCGCCCGGGATCGTTCCGAGCCTCCGCGAGATACCCGGCGCGAACCCGGCTGCGGTAGTCGTCGCCGCGCCGTTCGAGACGGTCGAGCGGACGCGCGAGGCGCCGCGCGGCGGTGGCGAGGTCGACGTCGAGCAGGCGCGTGAGGTCCGGGGCGAGGCCCCCGGTGGCGATCGCGCCGACCGAGCGCACGACGTCCGGCTCGAGGCCGCCGGCGTGCCCCTGGTAGACGACGTTCGCGAGCAGGTAGCGATCCGAGACGACCCAGCTGCCCCGCTCGAGCGCGGGACGCACGACCTCCGCGACGAGCTGCGCGCGCGCGGCCATGTAGAGCAGCATCTCGGTGGTCGCGGCGAGTGCGAGATCGTGACGGTCGAGCAGGATCGCCCGCACCGCATCGCCGGTCGCCGTGCTGCCCGGATCACGGCACGTGACCACGTCGATGCCGCGATCGCGGAGCCAGGCCGCGAGCCGGGCCTGCTGCAAGGTCTTCCCCGAGCCGTCGAGCCCGTCGAGGGTGATGAAGGGCGTAAGCTGCATCGGTCTGCCTGATCACGAGGTGCGATCCCGCGGAAGCCGCTGGATGCCCAGCGGGTCCGTCGGATCGAGTGGGGCCATCCGGCGACAGACGTCGCGTGCCATGCCGGCACGGCCCGTCCGCACCAGGCAGTGCACGAGTCCTTTGGCCGCCTCGTGGAAGGGCCGATTGCCGGCGAGATCGTGCGGCACCGGGCGCGTGCTGCCCGCCGCGTCGAGCGCCTCCAGGCAGAGCTGGTAGGCCCGGCCGAAGTGGCCGCGTGCGAGCTTGCAGTCGTTCTCCTCGAGTGCGAGGAGGCCGAGGTGGACGTGGGCGTCGAGAAAGTCGGGGCACTCGGAGAGCAGCCAGACGAGCTCGTCGCGCGCGATGTCGGTCTCGCCCGCCGCGAGCATCGCCTCCACCTCCTCGAGGTCCTCGCGGCGCCGCCGGGCGCACCGTGACTGCACGAACTCCCAGAGGGGGAAGTCCGCTCCATCGCGCCTCTCGACGCGGAGACGGTCGTCGCGGGATCCTCCCGGGCGCCGCTGTCGGGATGTCGCCATCGATCGCACCGCTCGAGCCGGATGCCTGCGGGATGCCACGGGTGAGGTGCCGTTACAGTGACCGTTTGGAACCGAGACGTGACCTCTTTGCAAGGGGTGCCGGTGAAGCGAGCAGCCGTGGGCGGACGCAGCCGCAAACCCGCCGCGACCGTCGCAGCGCGACGGCGGAGCGGCCCCCGTGCCGCGCCTTCATCTCCGCGGAGCATCGCCCGCGTGCTCGTCCAGTGGTTCGCGCGCGAGGGACGCGACCTGCCATGGCGGAGGTCGCGCGATCCGTACCACGTGTGGGTCAGCGAGATCATGCTCCAGCAGACGCAGGTGGAGCGGGTGCGCGCATTCTTCACGCGATTTACGAACCGCTTTCCGACGGTCGGCGCGCTCGCCCGGGCGCGTGAGGCCGACGTGCTGCGACTCTGGGAGGGCCTGGGGTACTACCGCCGGGCCCGCCAGTTGCACGAGGCTGCCCGCGTGGTCGTCGCGCGGCACGACGGCGCCGTGCCCCGGTCGCCCACGGATCTCCGCGCGCTGCCGGGGGTCGGCCGCTACACCGCCCACGCGATCGCCTCGATCGCCTTCGGCGTCCGCGTGCCGATCATCGAGGCCAACTCCCGGCGCGTCATCGCCCGGCTGGTCGGACACGATCGGCCGGTCGGCGGTGCGGCGGGCGACGAGCCGCTCTGGCAGATCGCCGAGACGCTGCTGCCGTCGCGGGACGTGTCGCGCTTCAACCAGGCGCTCATGGACCTGGGTGCGATGGTCTGCACGCCCGCTCGTCCGCGCTGCGACGCCTGCCCGCTCGCGGCGTCATGCGTCGCCCATCGCACCGGACGGACAGGGTCGATTCCCGTGCCGACCGCGCGGCCGTCGGTGCAGCGGCTCCGCGAGACGGCGGTCGTGCTGCGGCGCGACGGCCGCGTCCTCGTGACGCGTCGCGGTGCCGGCGAGTGGTGGGAGGGACTGTGGGACTTTCCCAGGTCGGTCGGTCATCGGGCGGAAGATCGTCGCCTCGGGACGGTCGCCTACACCGTCACGCGTCACCGGGTGACGTGCACGGTCGTCGAACGGCCGCCGCAGGGTCAGTCCGGCCGCGCTGACGGCGCGGCCGCGGGCGGCGCCGGCGCGGCGGATCGCCGCGCTCCTCGGCCCCCGGCGCGGGTCACGCCCGCGTCGCGGAGGCGGGGTGCCCGCCGGTCTTCCCGTCGAGTGAGCCGGCGCGCTCCGGTCGGTTGGCGAGGGTGCGTCCCGCGAGCGGGAGATCGCCCCGCTCGACCCGTCACGCATCGGTCGCAGGCAGTCGAGCGTGGGGCCTTCCGGGGCCCGACGACGGCGTGGTGTCGGGCCGTCGCAACCTTGGTAACCTCCCATCCGGGGTGTTCCTTACCGGAGCGCCGATCACCGCACGGAGTCGATCTTCATGCCTGCTGCCGCGCTGGCGCTCGAGGACGGGACCGTCTTCACCGGCACGCTCTTCGGATCCCGGGGCACCGTGTCGGGCGAGGTCTGCTTCAACACCTCGATGACCGGCTACCAGGAAATCCTCACCGATCCCTCGTACCGCGGGCAGATCCTCTGCATGACCGCTCCGCAGATCGGGAACTACGGCGTCAATGCCGACGACGTCGAGAGCGGTGCGATCCAGATGGCCGGCTTCGTGGTGCGCGAGGCGAGCCGGGTGGCGAGCAACTTCACCGCCTCGGGCACGCTCGGCGACTATCTCGCCTCCGCCGGCGTCGTCGGTCTCGCGGGGATCGACACGCGGGCCCTCGTGCGACGGCTGCGGATGCGCGGCGCGATGACGGGCGTCCTTTCGAGTGAGGTGCTCGACGCCGGCGAACTCGTCGCGCGGGCCCGGTCCGCGCCCGCGCTCGTGGGACGGGACCTCGTGCGCGAGGTGATGCCGGCCGACGAACGCGAGTGGATCGAGCCGGTGGCGGAGGGCGCACGACCGCTCCTGCAGCCGACGGAAGGGGGTGTGATGCCGGTCGTCGCCGCTCCCGGTCCGTCACGCCACGTGGTGGCCCTCGACTACGGGATGAAGTGGAACATCGCGCGACACCTCACCAGCCAGGGCTGCAGGGTCACCGTGCTGCCCGGCAACGCCACGCCCGATGAGGTGCTCGGTCACGAGCCGGATGGCGTCTTCCTGTCGAACGGCCCGGGAGATCCGGAGGCCCTCGGACCCTGCATCGAGACGGTCCGTGCGCTCGTGGGGCGGGTGCCGATCTACGGCATCTGCCTCGGACATCAGCTCCTCGCGCTCGCCTGCGGGGCCCGCACGTTCAAGCTGCCGTTTGGCCATCGCGGCGCCAACCAGCCGGTGATGGACCTCGAGACGGGCCGCGTCGAGATCACGTCGCAGAACCACGGCTTCGCCGTCGACGAGTCCACGCTCCCGCGCGACCTCGTGGTCACGCACCGCAACCTCAACGACGGCACGATCGAGGGCCTGCGACACGCGACGGCCCCCGCCGCGAGCGTCCAGTTCCACCCCGAAGCCGCCTCCGGCCCGCACGACTCCGCCCACCTCTTCGCGCGCTTCCGCGCCATGATGACCTGAGCCGTCATCGCCCCGCGCATCAGCCGCCGTAGGGGCCGCAGGCCCCGCCGCGGCGCAGCTATGCGATAGCACGGACGCCACCCCGCGCATCGACCGCCGCAGGGGCCGCAGGCCCCGCCGCGGCGCGGTTGAGTGATTGAGCCGACGTCACCCCGCGCAGCAGCCGCAGCAGTGGCCGCAGGCCACGCCGCGGCACGGTGGAGAGATTGAGCCGACGTCACCCC
>JBJTBO010000251.1:0-6556 GCA_046091445.1 Planctomycetaceae bacterium
CCGCCCGCACGAGGGCCGCCACGCGGTCGGCCGCCGCCTCCGGACCGACCGCGACGAGCAGCGGCGACTCGCGCGCCGGGCGCACGCGCCGGCTCTCGAGCGGCAGGCGCGCGGAGCGGGCGAGGACGACGCGCAGCGGCCGCCGCGGAGGACCGCGCAGGCCACGCGCGGCGTCCGCGTCCGTGCGGGCCGCGGGATCGCCGGGGCGCGCCGTGAGGAGCGGGTCGTCCGCGAGCGCCGTGCCGATCCCGACCACAATCGCATCGACGCGGCCGCGCAGGTCGTGCACGAGCGCGCGGGAGGCCGCCGACGAGATCCAGCGGTCGGCGCCCATCGGTCCGGCCAGTCGGCCGTCGAGGCTCGTCGCCCACTTCGCGATCACCCACGGCCGACCCGTGGCCACGAGCTTGCGGAACGGCGCGGTGAGCCTCAGGGCCTCGGGCTCGAGCAGGCCGACATCGACACGGATACCTGCGGCGCGGAGCCGCGCGAGGCCGTCTCCCGCCACCGCGGGATGCGGGTCGCCCGCCGCCGCCACGACGCGGGCCACACCGGCCGCGATGATCGCGTCGGTGCAGGGGGGCGTCTTGCCGTGATGGCAGCACGGCTCGAGCGTCACGTAGAGCGTGGCACCGCGAGCCGCGGGCCCCGCCTCGGCGAGCGCTCCGAGCTCCGCGTGCGGACCGCCGTAGGCCGCGTGCCAGCCCTCTCCGACGATCCGGCCATCGACGGCCACGACGGCGCCGACCGCCGGGTTGGGCTCGACCCATCCGAGCCCGCGGCGCGCCAGCTGCAGGGCGCGCCGCATCGCGGCGGTGTCGAACGCCCGGGCGGCGGCGGCCGCGCGGTTCGGGGGCTCGTTCACGACGCGGGGTACGCGGACGCCAGGCCGGCCTTGGCCGCCGCCACGCACGCGCGCAGGTCGGCGATCGGGTCGTCCTTGTTCTCCTCGTACTCGCTCGAGAGCGCGCCGTCGGCCGGAAAGCCCGCGCGGGCGAGGGCCGCGAAGACGCCGTCCACGTCGAGGTGGCCCTTGCCGAGGATCACACCCTTGGTGGCGTCCTGCATCTCGGCGAAGTCCTTGAGATGCACCCCGTAGAGTCGTCCCGCCAGCAGGCGGATCACGTCGACGGGGCGTTCGCCCGACCGGATGAAGTGGCCGAGGTCCGCGCAGGCGCCGATGCGCTCGTCGTGCTTCTCGATCGCCGCGAGCACGTCGGCGGCCTTGTTGTAGCGGTGCCGCGGGCCGTGGTTGTGGATCGCGACGCGGACGTCGAACTCCTTCACGAGTTCGTCGAGCGACGCGAAGGAATCGGGGTCGGGGTCCGCCGTGATCGTGCGGATGCCGGCCGCCTTGGCGAACGCGAAGAGGCGTCGATTGGCGGCGGCATCGGCGGTGAAGCGGTTGACGCCGTGGCCCGAGATCGTCAGGCCGAGGCCGGCGAGCTTCCGCTGCATCGCCGCGATCGCGGCCGCGTCGTCGGTGATCGGACACATCCCGGGGAAGAACTCGACCGCCTTGATCCCGAGGTCATGGACGTGCTGGAGCGCCACGTCGACCGGGAATCCACGGAGCGAATAGATCTGGATGCCCAGCACCGGGACCGGCGGCGCGGCGTGGGCGCGTGGGGTGACGGCCGACGCGGCGATGGCCGCGCCGGCGGCGAGGAACGTGCGACGAGGAAGGGGGAGGGCCGGCATGCGAGTGCTCCGACGAGGGGTGGTCCGTGCGTGGTTGGATCATGCTCCAATACGGTAGGATACGTCGCTCGTCACCATGGCCGCCATCGACACCGTCGCCGCCGCACCCGAGGCCGCCGGCCGACCGCCGGAGGTCGCGGACCTCACGGCCCACTGCCGCGGCGTGGCGGAGCGGGCCCGCCGGGCCGCGTTCGACCTCCAGGGAACGCCGACGGCCGCCAAGTCGGCCTGCCTGCGGGCCGCCGCTGCGCGCATCCGTGCGGACGTCCCCGCGATCCTGGCGGCCAACGCGCTCGACGTCGCCGCCGCGCCGGGCTACGGCCTCACGCCCGCCGCCATCGACCGGCTGCTGCTCGATCCGGCCAGGATCGAGGGCATCGCGGCCGGCGTCGAGGCCGTCGCGGCGCTTCCCGACCCGGTGGGCGAGGTGATCGAGGAGTCGGTGCGCCCCACGGGCCTCGTCGTGCGGAAGGTGCGGGTGCCGCTCGGCGTGATCTTCTTCATCTACGAGTCGCGACCGAACGTGACGGCCGACGCCGCCGCCGTCGCGCTCGCGTCGGGCAACGCGATCATCCTGCGGGGCGGCAAGGAGGCGGCGCACTCGAGCCGCCGGATCGTCGAGAGCATCCGCGGCGCGCTGGCGGCCTGCGGCCTCCCGGTGGACGCGGTGCAGCTCGTGGACGTCGCCGCCCGCGAGGCCGTCGGCGCCTTCCTCGCCTGCGACGACCTCATCGACCTGGCGATCCCGCGCGGCGGTGAGGCGCTCATCCGTCGCGTCTGTGCGGAGGCCCGGATGCCGGTGCTGAAGCACTTCTCGGGCAACTGCCACGTCTACGTCGACCGTGCCGCGGACCTCGCCATGGCCGAGGCGATCACGGTCAATGCGAAGTGCCAGCGGATGGGGGTGTGCAATGCGGCCGAGTCCCTGCTCGTGCATCGCGACGTGGCGGAGCGGTTCCTGCCGGCGGTGACCGCGGCGCTCGCGGCCCGCGGCGTCGAGGTCGTGGGCGACGCGGCGACCCGGCGCCTCGTGCCGGCTGCGGGCGCGGCGACCGAGGCCGACTGGGCGACGGAGTACCTCGGCCCGAAGATCTCCGTCGCGGTCGTCGACTCGCTCGATGCCGCGATCGATCACGTCAACCGGCATGGCTCGCGACATACCGACGCCATCGTCACCGCCGATGCCGCCGCGGCGGACCGCTTCACCGCGCGGGTCGACACGGCGGTGGCGATGGTGAACGCGAGCACGCGGTTCAACGACGGCGGTGAGCTCGGGATGGGGGCGGAGATCGGGATCTCCACCGACAAGCTCCACGCCCGTGGCCCGTGCGGCCCGCGCGAGCTGACGACGTACAAGTACATCGTCGTGGGCAGCGGGCAGGTGCGTTCATGAACGGATGCCGTGTCGCGGTCCCGGGCGTGCCCGGGCGGGGGGCCCGATCCCGGCGCTCCGGGGTGGGCCTCGTCCTCGTCTGGAGCCTGATCCTCGTCATGATGCCGCACACGGATGGTTGGGGAGCGGATGTGGACGACGACCCGCACGCCTGGCTCGAGGACGTCGGCGGTGACCGGTCGCTCGAGTGGGTGCGGGCCCGCAACGCGGAGTGCGTGGCGGAGCTCGCGGAGGGCGGGGCGTTTCGCGGGGTCGAGGCGCGGCTCCTCGGGATCCTCGATTCCGACGCCAGGATTCCCGTCGTCTCGAAGATCGGCGACCGCTTCTACAACGTCTGGCGGGATGCGCGGAATCCGCGTGGCCTGTGGCGGCGCACCACGCTCGACTCGTATCGCACCGCGGAGCCCGTCTGGGAGACCGTGATCGACATCGACGCGCTCGGCCGCGCGGAGGGGGAAAACTGGGTGTGGCACGGCGCGACGGTGCTGCGGCCGGACGACCGGCGCTGCCTCGTGTCGCTGTCGCGTGGCGGCGCGGATGCCGACGTGGTGCGCGAGTTCGATCTCGAGACGAAATCGTTCGTCCCCGACGGCTTCGCGCTGCCGGAGGCGAAGAGCCACGTGGCGTGGCGCGACGCCGACACGCTCCTCGTGGCCACCGACACGGGCCCCGGCTCGCTCACCGATTCGGGCTATCCGCGCACGGTGCGGGCATGGCGCCGCGGCACGCCGCTGGCGATGGCCCCGGTCATCTACGAGGGCCGCACCGAGGACATGGTCGTCAGCGCGTTCCACGACCCCACGCCCGGCTTCGAGCGCGACTTCGTGATCCGGCGGCCGACATTCTACACGACGGACTGGTTCCTCCGTCGGGACGGTGTGAACGTGCCGCTGGAGAAGCCGGCGGATGCCGAGGTCCACGTGCATCGGGAGTGGCTCTTCCTCGAACTGCGTTCGCCATGGACCAGTGACGGCACGACGCATCCGGCGGGCACGCTTCTGGCCGCCGACCTCGACCGCTATGTCGCCGGCGACCGGACGCTGCAGCCGCTCTTCACGCCGGGGCCCCGGTCGTCGCTGACGGGGTTCGATGCCACGCGCGGTCACGTCCTGCTCACGTCACTCGACAACGTGCGCAGCCGCATCGACGTGGCGACGTGGCGGGACGGGGTGTGGCACAGGCGTCCTCTGCCCGGCGTGCCGGAGATCGGCACGGCACGGGCGACGGCGGTCGATGACCTCGAGTCCGACGACTACTTCCTCGTGACGAGCAGCCCCATCCAGCCCTCGACGCTCGCGCTCGGCCGGGTGTCGGGCACCGCCGGCGACCCGCTCACCCCGGCCGAGCCCCTGAAGCGGTCCCCCGACTTCTTCCGCACCGACGGGCTCGCCGTCACGCAGCACGAGGCCGTGTCGCGCGACGGCACCCGGATCCCCTACTTCCAGATCGGGCCAGCGGCCGGCGTGGCGGACGGCTCCGCACCGACGCTGCTCTACGGGTATGGCGGCTTCGAGATCCCGCTCGTGCCGGGGTACGATCCGCTCGCCGGCGCCGCCTGGCTCGAGGCCGGCGGCGTGTACGTCATCGCCAACATCCGCGGTGGCGGGGAGTTCGGCCCGACCTGGCACCAGGCCGCGCTCAAGGAGAAGCGGCCGCGCGCCTACGAGGATTTTGCGGCGGTGGCCGAGGACCTCGTCGCCAGAAAGGTCACGTCGCCACGCACGCTCGGCATCAAGGGGGGCAGCAACGGCGGGCTCCTCGTCGGCAACATGTACGCCTCGCGCCCCGAGCTTTTCGGCGCCGTGGTCTGCCAGGTTCCGTTGCTCGACATGCGACGGTTTCACCGCCTGCTCGCGGGGGCGAGCTGGATGGGCGAGTACGGCAACCCCGACCTTCCCGAGGAGTGGGCGTTCATCCGCACCTTCAGTCCCTACCACCTCGTCGATCAGGACCGCGACTACCCGCCGCTCCTCATCACGACGAGCACCCGCGACGACCGCGTGCACCCGGCCCATGCCCGCAAGATGGCCGCACGGCTGCGCGGGCTCGGCAAGCGCGTGCTCTCCTACGAGAACATCGAGGGGGGGCATGGCGGCGCCGCCGACAATCGCCAGAAGGCGTTCATGGACGCGCTGGCGTGGACCTTCCTGCGCCGCGCGCTCGGCGCCGAGTGACGGCTCGCGCGGCCGGCGGTTCGCACCCCGTGTTCAGGCCCCTTCGCGGATCCACTCCACGACCGGGGCCGCGCCACCGCCCACCGCTGAGCCGGTCATGAATTCCGAGACGTAGCGGAGCGACTTCCCCGGCCGGTCGGGATCGCGGAAGTTGTCCCCCTTCTGCAGGATCGGCAGCTGGTCCGGCATCGCACCGAAGGCCCGCGTGCCCGCGGCCTGGCAGGGAAACCACGCGCCATGGCCGTCGGCGTCGACGAGGTGGAACTCCGGATAGCAGTGTCCGTCGACCCATACCGTCCGCGCCGGAATGCCCTGCGAGCGTGCCGCGGCGATGAAGAGGCAGGTCAGTTCCTCACAGTCGCCCCAGCCGTCGGCGAGGGCGCGGGCCGCCCCCTTGATCTCGCCGTTGCGGTATTCGACCTTTTCGCGGACGGCGTCGTAGATCGCCTCCACGCGTGCCCAGCCCTCGAGGCCGTCGGCGGCCTCACGGGCGAACGCGACGATCCGCGGATGACGCGACTCGATGTAGGGACTCGGTCCGAGGAAGGCCCGCAGGTCGCGGTCGGGCTTCTCCGGGATACGCAGCATCGACGTGTCGGCCGGCGCGACGAGCGCCGCCCGGTCGAGCTCGTACGTGACCACGGCGCGGGCGCTCTGCCCGGCCGCGAGGTCGGGAATCTCCACGACGAGCTGCCGCACGCCCGGCGCGAGCGGGCGATGCGCGACGCCGCGCACGTCGGGCGAGACGTCCTCCTCCACGATCCGCACGACCTGCTCCGGCCAGGTGTCGGGCACGGGCATCGTGGCGCGGATGCCACGGCACCGGCCGCCGGCCGCCGTCACGACGACGCCCACGCGATACCGCTGCGTGCGGACGTCGCCGAGGGTCGGCCCCGACGGGGACACGGGCCGGGTCTCGTCGAGGAACTGGGCCGAGGCGACGGCGGCAGTCGCGCCGAGGGACACCGCGACGAGCACGACGGCCACGCCGTGGCGGAAGCGATCGCGCATGGAACATCTCCGTGGTCGACGGGCCCGCGTCTGGGAAATCGGCATCGCTCGTGGGCCGACTGTGACCGATCGCCAGTGTCGGACTCGCGCAGGCTGCGAGGAAGGGGCAACAAGGCTCGATTGTTCGGCCTTCCGGCCCCTGCTACACTGCGTGGCTCGTTCCTTCGTGGCCCGGCAAAGTCCCCCTCCCCCAACCCGTTTTTCCTGAAACCCCACACGCATGGTCAACCGCAACCTCATTCGCGAACTCGAACTCGGAGACGAACTCACCCAGGAA
>JBJTBO010000252.1:0-5634 GCA_046091445.1 Planctomycetaceae bacterium
TCGATGGCACGATCGAGGATGCCAAGTCGGTGGCGGGAATCCTGCTCACCGATGCGCGCCGTCGACGGCCGCCGACGCCGTCACGCTGACGGCGCGTCGATCGAGGAGGAAGAACACGCCGCCGACGAGGCCCACGAGCACCTGGCTGGCCAACCAGAGCAGCCCGATCGCGACCGCGGGCTCCGGCGCCACGCCGTGCGGACCCAGCAGCGTCACGAGGGCGCTTTCGCGCAGCCCGATGCCGTTGATGCTCACCGGCAGCACGATCGCCAGCGACACCAGGGGCACGACCGTGAACCACACCGCCGCCGGCAGGAACACGCCGAGCGACTGGCCGAAGCAGGCGACCGCCATCGCGCCTCCCATCTGCACCACGAGGCTCCACGCGAGCGCCTGCGCCATCAGTCGTGGCCGCTGCTGGTAGGGCAGCAGCCGCGCCACGAAGTCGCGGGCGGTCGAACCCTCGCGCAGAAGACCCAGCACCCGGTCGATCGATGCGACGCCGAGTCGGAAGGCGAGCATGGCACACCCGAGAAGCAGCGCGGCCACACCGAGCGTCGCGACGATCCCCAGATCCAGCCGCGTGACGAGCAGCGCCGTCACGGCGAGGACGCCGAGCGCGGAGACGCCCGTGAGCCTGTCGGCCAGCACCGAACAGGCGGCGAGAAGACGCCGGGGCGTGGTGTCGCCGAGCCGGTACGCCTTCACGACGTCGCCCCCGATCGAGGAGGGAAGGCAGAGGCTGAAGAACGATCCTTCGAGAAACCGCCAGACGAACGCGCCGTACGAAAGCGGAAAGCCGAGCGGTCTGGCGAGCACGGCCCAGCGGATGCCTCCGACGACCTGCAGGCCCATGCCGACCGCGAGGCCGCACGCCCACCACGTCCAGTCCGCGCGCGCGACTAGATCCCGGAAGGTTCCCCATTCGATCCCACGCAGCGCGTAGACCATCAGGCCGGCGGTGGCCGCGATCCGGACCAGGAGACCGGCCCAGGGGGGGATCCGGCTGCGGCGGTGTTGCGGAGCGGCGCTCGCGGATGCGTCCATGGGGCGAGGCGAAGGGCGGCGGGGCTGCCGGCGAGCGGGCCGGCGGGCGCGGAGGCCGGAGGGACCGTTGTCTCGCCCGCGGTACCCTACCGCACGGTGCCGTCCGCTCCCAGTACGATTTGGGTGACCGGCCGCGTGCGGCCCGGCGCGTGCCCGCGCATCGACGACCCGCCCCATCCGATCCCCCGCTGGAACACCGCATGAACCACGAGCCCCGCCGTGCCTTCGTGACGGGCATCACCGGCCAGGACGGGTCGTACCTCGCGGAACTGCTCATCGGGAAGGGCTACGAGGTGCACGGCCTGATGCGTCGCTCGAGCACGTTCGGCACGAGGAGGATCGAGCACCTCTGCGGGGACGATGCCGCCGGCCGTCGGCCCCTGAGGCTGCACGACGGCGACATGTCCGACGCCAACTGCCTCGTGCGACTGATCCGCGAGATCCAGCCACACGAGGTCTACAACCTGGCCGCGCAGAGCCAGGTGCGGGTGAGCTTCGACCAGCCCACCTACACGGCGGACGTCACCGCGATCGGCGCCCTGAGGCTGCTCGAGGCGGTCCGCGACCTGCAGGACTCCGTGGGCACCCCGGTGCGGTATTACCAGGCATCGAGCTCCGAAATGTTCGGCGAGGTGGCCGAGACGCCGCAGCGTGAATCCACCCCCTTCCACCCGCGCTCGCCCTACGGGGTCGCGAAGGTCTACGCACACTGGATCACGGTGAATTACCGCGAGAGCTACGGCCTGCACGCCTCCTGCGGCATCCTCTTCAACCACGAGAGCCCACGACGCGGCGAGACCTTCGTGACGCGCAAGATCACCCGCGCCGCCACCCGCATCAAACTGGGACTGCAGGAGAAGGTCCTGCTTGGCAACCTCGAAGCGCGACGCGACTGGGGCTTCGCGGGCGACTTCGTCGAGGCGATGTGGCTGATGCTCCAGCAGGACGACCCGGGCGACTTCGTCGTGGCGACCGACGAGACGCACTCCGTGCGGGAGTTCTGCGAGGAGGCCTTCGGTCGACTCGGCCTCGACTACCGCGATCATGTGGCGATCGATCCCCGCTATTTCAGGCCGGCCGAGGTCGACCTCATGCTCGGCGACAGCAGCAGGGCCCGCCGCCGTCTCGGCTGGCGACCACGGGTCGGGTTCAGGGAACTCGTCGCCATGATGGTGGATGCCGACCTCGAGCTGGCGCGACGGGAGGTCGAGACCCGGCATGCCGATCAGCACCGCTGAGGCCGCAGACGACCTGACGGATTTGGGCGGCGGATCCGGGCGTTGGATCCGGGCGTTGGCTCACTCGGCGGGCTCGATGGCGCCGTAGCCGAGGATGTACTTGCGGGTGCCGGCCGGACCATCGAAGAGCACCGTGCCCACGGAGCGCTGGCCGACCCAGCTCACCGACGTCAGCACGCCGGTGCCGTGCTCCGCGTGCCGCACACGCTGCCCTGCGACGAAGGCATGCGTCCGCGGCGACGATGCGGCCACGTCCGCGCCCGTCGAGACGGCCGCCCAGGGATCGAGTCGTCGCGACCGCGCGGGTCGGGGTGAGGTCCCCAGGCCCGACGGCTAGTCGAGTGCGAGCACGAGCCCGTCGCCGCGCGGCGCGGCGGGTCGCACCGGGTCGGGAGGCGGCTCCTGGCACGCGTCGTCGAACGCGTCGCCCGATGTCCAGCCTCCCTCGGGACGCCACGGGACCGCCGCCGGCGCCTCGGCACCGCTCACGACCGTCTCGGAGCCCGTCATCTCGGAGAGGAACAGGCTCGGCGCGGCGATCCGCCGCGTGCCCCGGTAATCCCGCATGCGGGCGCAGCTGGCGCACACCTCCTCGCGACCGCGCGTGAGTCCGACGAAGACCAGTCGCCGCTCCTCCTCCAGCTGCTCCGGCCGCTCCAGACTGCGCTCGTGCGGCACGATCCCGTCCTCGAGCGCCGTCAGGTAGACGACAGGGAACTCGAGTCCCTTCGCCGCGTGGAGCGTCATGATCGCCACGCGATTGCCCTCGGGATCCCACGCATCGGCATCCGCCACGAGGGCCGTCATTTCGAGAAAGCCGCCCAGCGGATCGAACTCCGCCGCGTCGTCGGCGACCGTGGCGTACAACGGGCCCTCCTCGTCGAACTGCCTCGCGGCGGTCAGCAGTTCCTCGGCATTGGCCAGCCGATCCACGCCGTCCTCGTCCTCCTCCTGTTCCTCGGCGAGCATGCGGCGGTAGCCCGTGCGATCGAGAATGGCCTCGACGAGCGGTGCGACACGTGGATCGCCGCGCGCCACGTCGCAGAGTCCTGCGTGAAGCGCGGCGAAGGCCGCCAGGGAGCGGCCCGCACGCGCCGAGATGCCCGGAACCGACGCGGCGTCCCGCGCCCCCTCGAGCAGTCCGAGCCCGTGCGCTTCCGTCCAGGCCGCCAGCCGCTCGATCGACTGCCGGCCGATCCCGCGCGGCGGCACGTTCACGACGCGCAGCACGGCCTCGTCAGCCCGGGGGTTGCGGACGAGGCGCAGCCACGCGACGAGGTCGCGAATCTCGCGGCGGCGAAAGAACTCCAGCCCGCGCACGAGTTGGTAGGGCACGCCGCGCGTGCGGAGCGCCACCTCGAGCGACCGCGAGAGCGCATTGGTGCGGAGCAGGATTCCGTAATCCCCGGGGCGACGCGTTCCCGCGGCCACGGCGGTCGCGATCTCACAGGCGATGCGATCGGCCTCGTCGTGTCCCGACGCATCCAGCACGATCCGCACCGGCAGGCCGGCCGGTGCCGACGTGACGAGCCGTTTGGGCTTGCGCCGCGTGTTGTGCGCGATGAGTCGGTCGGCGGTGCCGAGGATGTTGGCGGTTGAACGGTAGTTGTGCTCCAGCGTGACGACCGTCGCCGCCGGGTAATCCCGTTCGAACTCGAGGATGTTGCGGATGCTCGCCCCGCGCCACCCGTAGATCGCCTGGTCCGGATCCCCGGTGACCGCGAGGTGCGGGTGATCGATCGAGAGCCCGCGCAGGATGCAGTACTGCACGGCGTTCGTGTCCTGGTATTCGTCGACGAGGATGAAGCGATACCGCGCGTCGAGCGTCGCCCGCAGCTCCGGCTCCTCCACGAGCAGGCGGGCGACATGCACGAGAAGGTCGTCGAAGTCGACGGCGTTGGTGCGCAGGAGCGACTCCTGGTAGGCCGGCCAGACCCGCCGCGCCACCTCGTCCACCGGACGCCCCCAGCGGGGCTCGAAGGTGTCGGGCGTCAGCAGGTCGTTCTTCGCCCGGCTGATGACCGAAGCGATTCGATCGACGGGCGTGCGGGCCAGGGGCACGCCGCACTGCCGGGCGGCCCGCTTGAGGAGCGACGATGCGTCGTCGGGATCGAGGATCGAATAGTCGCTCGTGAGGCCGACGAGTCGCGCGTGTCGCCGGAGGAGTCGGGCGGCGAAACGGTGAAACGTCCCCATCTCGACCGGCTGCGGTCCGACGAGGGTCGTCACCCGGCGCCGCATCTCGTCGGCGGCCTTGTTCGTGAAGGTGAGCGCGACGATCCGCTCCGGCGGGACGCCCGCCGAGATGAGGTGCGCGATGCGGTGCGTCACCACGCGAGTCTTGCCACTGCCCGGCCCTGCCAGCACCAAGAGCGGCCCCTCGACGTGCGTGGCCGCCCGCCGCTGGGCGTCGTTGAGTGCCTCGAATGACGATGCCGACATCGCTTTTCCGGGGAGTTCCCCGCCTTCGTCACGGTCCATGCCGGGGCCGGAGCGGCATCCGGCACGGCGACTCCGGTGGGCGGGTTGACCGTGTGTGGATTATATTCGCGCGATGTCGGAGCCGGACCCATGGGTGCGGCGCCCGTTGGACCATCACACGCACGGGAGGGAACCCATGCCACGCATCCCCTATCGGAACCTCGCACAATCGAACGAGATGGAGGAGAAACTCGAGATGAGCACCGCGGAGATCGGACTCTCCGTGCGCACCACGAACTGCCTCGAGGAGCGGGGCATCTTCACGGTACACGATCTGCTCAAGTGCACGCGTGCAGACCTGCTTTCGATTTCGAACTTCGGGGAAAAGACGCTCGAGGAGGTGTACAAGGCGCTCGAAAAGATCGGCTTTTTTCGCGCCGAACGCCCCACCGAGCCGGGCCGCGGCGATGAGCGGACCGGGGAACAGGCTCCGCTGGCCGCCCGGCGGGAGAGCGTCCACGCCTGACCGCCGCCGCACCACTCCGCCAGCGTCGGATCGGCTCCGGCGTGGGGGGCATGGATGAGACTGCCGCGATTTTTCGGAAAGAAGCGCGGGGAGCGGCGGACCGGCTCGCAGCGATGGGGCTCCTTCGGCGAGGCCGCCTTTCACGGCGCGCTCGTCTGTGCCGGCGTCGTGTTCGCCACGCTGCTCGCCTCCGGCGTGGCGGTGCCGGAGTGGCGCATCAACCACGACTTCCAGCCGACACGATGCCGGGTGCGTGGCACCGGTCTCGTACGGCGCACCGTCGAGGATCCTCCAGGATCCTTCTCCACGACGTGGCGGCACACCGTCCTCGTGCGCAACGAGGCGGAGGGCCCCCAGAGAGAGTCGGGGCCTCACTCGCGTGGACCGGCGAGATACGGACGA
>JBJTBO010000253.1:0-2703 GCA_046091445.1 Planctomycetaceae bacterium
CCTTCCCAGCCGGCCGGCGGCGGCCCACGCCCTCGCCGTCGCCCGCGCCGTGGTCGCCGCGCCGCCGCGCCACATCGTCTGCACGACCGCGGGTCGTGCGCAGGCCGCCCACGCCCTGGCCGGCGACCTGCCGACGGCGCACGTGACGGCGGGGTTTCTCGACCGCCATCCCTGCGACGCCGCCGTGGCGTCGTGGAGCCCCTCGCCGCCCCACCTCACCGCCGCCTGCACGCCCGACATGCCGGCCGGTCCGTACGACCTCGCCGTGGTCCCGCTCGCCAAGGACGGCGAGGCGGAACTGACCCGCGACATCCTGCAGCAGGCCTTCGTGCATCTGGCGGTCGGCGGCCGCCTCGTCACGGCGATCGACAACCCCCGGGACCGGTGGCTGCGCGAGCAGCTCGCCGCCACCGGCGAGACCGTGCGTGTGCGCGAGGCCGCCGGGCCCAAGCCGCGGACGATCGCCTACGTCGTCGAGAAGACCCGCGAGCCGACGCGGGTGCGCGACTTCTCGTGCGAGGTCGTCTTTCGCGACCGCGACCGCCTCCTGCATGCCGTGACGCGTCCCGGCGTCTTCGCGCACCGCCGCAGCGACCCCGGCGCCCGGCGCCCGCTCGATGCGGTCGACGTCGCGCCGGGAGCCGCGGTGCTCGACATCGGCTGCGGCAGTGGCTGTGTGTCGATCGGGATCGCGGCCCGTGACCCGTCGGTGCGGGTGCATGCCATCGACTCGGCGGCCCGTGCGGTCGAATGCACGCGCCGGGGCGTCGAACGCAACGCCCTGACCAACGTGACGGTCGCACTCGAGGCGGAGGGCCGCGTGCCGACTCCGGGCGCCTGGGACCTCGCGCTCGCGAATCCGCCCTACTACTCCGACTTCCGGCTGGCGGAGATCTTCTGCGAGACGGCTCGCCTCGCCCTGGCCCCGGGGGGCACCCTGATCGTCGTCACGAAGCAGCCGACATGGTTCGCGGAGCAGCTGCCGCGCATGTGGAGCCACGTCGCTCGCGAGGAGGTGAAGGGCTACCACCTCATCGAGGCGGTGCGGCCCGGGTAGCAGGGCGCTCGTCGTACACGGGGCACCGGCTCGGGGGGGCGGCACAAGTCTCCTCGCTCCGGCCGCGGCGGCCGCCCGCTCGGGAAGCGTTCGCCGACCCCCTTCGCCTCGTCTGTTCTCCCTGTGGCGTACGCCTCCAGGCGTGCGAAAGGTCTCGCTCGCGCGCATCCGGCTTTGCGTGTCGCACCGGCTCAGGGGGCGGCAAAAGTCTCCTCGCTCCGGCCGTGGCGGCCGCCCGCTCGGGAAGCGTTCGCCGACCCCCTTCGCCTCGTCGTTGCCGTGTGCCGCGACGACGCGCCAGGGCTTTCCGCCGCTCCCCGGCGCATGCGTCGCCGGATCGCGCGGGGATCGTCACCGGTTGATGTGGACGACCTTCGCCGGAGGGAAGCCGTTGAAGTGGGTGCTGCTCGCCGCCGAGTACGCGCCGATGTTCTCGCTGTAGAGATAGTCGCCGATCTCGAGGTCGGGCAGCTGCTCGGCGAGGCTGATGGTGTCGAGGGCGTCGCACGTCGGTCCGAACACCGCGCAGATCTGTTTGGTGCCCCGCTTGAACGACTTGAGGTGGTAGGTGCAGTGGTCGAAGATCACGCCCGAGAAGGTGTGGTACACGCCGTCGTCGACGTAGTAGGAGAGCCGCTCGTTGCGCACGGCCTTGCCGATGATCTTGCAGACCGCGGTGCCGGCCGAAGCGACCAGGAAGCGGCCGGGCTCCGCGAGGATCTCGATCTCGCTCGGAAAGAGGCGGTCGATCTCGTGGTTGATCTTCCGGGCAAGCGCCGAGAATTTCGGGACCGTCGCGTCGTACGCCGCCGGGAACCCGCCGCCGATGTCGAGCAGCTTGAGGTTGAAGCCCCGGGTCTTCGCCTCGGCGAAGATGCTGGCCGAGAGGTTGATCGCCTGGATGTAGTTCTCGGGGTTGGTGCACTGGCTGCCCACGTGGAACGAGATCCCCTCCACCACGAGACCGTGGTCGTGCGCGCAGCGGATGAGATCGACCGCCTCGCCCGGCAGGGCGCCGAACTTGCTCGAGAGCTCCACCATCGAGCCCGTGTTGGGCACACGCAGACGCAGGGCGAGCCCGGCGCGGGGGGCGTGCTTCGCGATCTTGCGCACCTCCTCCTCGTTGTCGTACGTCACCAGCGGGCGGTACTGGTCGAGCTCGCGGAGCGTCTCGATCGGCTTGATCGGATTGGCATAGATGATCTTGTCCCAGATGAAGTCCTGTCGCTGCTTCGCCGGAAGCTTGGCGATGTTCTCGTGGACCGTGTGGAACTCCTGCATGCTCGCGACGTCGAAGCTGCCGCCGAGCTCGTAGAACGTCCGCACGATCGCCGGATCGCTGTTGACCTTCACCGCGTAGTAGACCTGCACGCGCGGAAAGTGCTTCCGGAAGAGCGCGTAGTTCTTCCTCAGTTCGGCGTGATCGACGATGAAGAGCGGGGTGCCGTGCTTCGCGGCCAGCTGCAGCAGGGTCTTCTGGTTCACGGGGAGGTCGAGTCCGGGAGGGTGCGGGGCGGGCAGGACGCCAGTACGATAGTCGATCCCGGGTGCCACGGCGGCCCGCCGGCGGGAGGATCGCGGCGCGGCGGGCGTCCCGGACCCGCATGATGTCCGTTTCGTGAGTGCCCGTGTCGGTGCCGCATCAT
>JBJTBO010000254.1:0-2206 GCA_046091445.1 Planctomycetaceae bacterium
TCCCAGGTGAGATTCTTCGGGAACAGGTCGAGCTGCGACTCCGCGCTTGCGAACGCCCAGGTGACGGGCTTCCCGGTGTAGGCGGCCATGCGACCCATGATCGCCATGAGCGAACTGTCGGCGGTCTGCCGAAGCTCAACGATCGGCGCACCGGCCCGGATCGAGTCGATCAGGTCCTTGTGCTCCTGCTTGTAGGCGTCGGCGATGCTCCCCTTCATCTGCCAGATCTCGCGACCAGACCGATCGACGATCCGGCAGCCGGCGTTGATCGCACCGATGTGGCAGGTGCCCTTCGTGCCTCGGAGGCTCACGTGCAGATCAGTCGCGGCCCCGGGAACCTGCCAGCAGGTGAACGACACGAATCGATCGCCCGGATATTCGTAGTCCACCGCCATCGAGTCCCACATCTCGCTGTCGGCCGGCCGCGTGAACCGGCCGCCGGAGCCGAAGGCCGAGATCGGGTTTTCACCCATCGCCCAGTTGATCGTGTCGAGCGTATGGATCGCCTGCTCGTTGATCTGGTCGCCGCTGAGCCAGATGAAGTGCATCCAGTTGTTCACCTGATACTCGGCGTCGCTCATCCCTTCCTGGCGTGGCCGGTACCAGATGCCGTTGCTGCAGTAGGTGCCCGTGCCGGCGATGATCTCGCCGATCGCGCCGGACCGAATCTGCTCGATCGCACCCAGATAGTTCACCTGCCGGCGATACTGCGTGCCGGTGACGATGGCGGTTCCGCGGGCGACCGCGAGCTCATGCGTTGCGAGGCAGGATCGATAGCCGGCCGGGTCGACGCAGACGGGCTTTTCGGCGAAGACGTGCTTGCCGGCTTCGACGGCCTCGCGGAGGAGCGTCGGTCGAAACCCCGGCGGCATGGTGAGGAGCACGACGTCGATCTGCGGATCGTCGAGAATGCGACGGTAGCCGTCGAGGCCGCCGTGCATCGCGTTGTCGTCCACGGCGACCTTCTCGCCATGGGCCTGGGCGAGCGTCGAGCGCAGCCTCGCGCACTTGTCGGTGTAGAGATCGGCGAGGGCGACGAGTTTCACCCCGTCGTTGATCGTGAGGGAGTCGTTGATGGCGCCACTGCCACGGCCCCCGCATCCGATGACGCCCAGGCGAAGTTCCCGCGCCGGTTCGGCGGCCGAGACTCCCGCATGCACGAAGACACCTGCCGCCAGGGAGGCCGCGGCCCCGGTGCCCAGAAACTCGCGCCGGCTGCCGCGTCCCTGCGCAGGCGGGCGCTGCGACCCGTGGCCCTGCGTATCCGGGGTGGTCGTACTCATCGAAGGAAAACCTCTGCCGCGAGCGCGCTCGGGGGCGTCCGCCGTGCCCCCGTAAGACGGTATCCCAAACAGTATCATGAACCGGTTCGCCCTCGGAAAGAGACCATGGCAGTGCAGCACAAAGGGTGGCAGCCGAGAGGTACGTCGCGCGATCCGGTCATTTCGTGGCCGGTCCGGTGGTGGCGAACGGCTCGGGCGGCATGTCTCGGAATCGGGTTCGGGCTGTGTGTCGGCCTCGGCCCCGCGGGCCCGGCCGGGTGCGCCGACACCGCCGAAGGAAAAGGCTACAACCGCGACATCCGGCCGATCCTCTCCGACACCTGCTTCGGCTGTCATGGCCCGGACGAGCACGACCGGAAAGCGGGGCTGCGGCTCGACGTGCCGCAGCCCGAGAAGCCGCCGACGGACTCGGGTTTGCCCGCGATCGTGGCGGGGAAGCCGGAGGCCAGCGAGCTGGTGGCGCGGATCTTCGCGACCGATCCCGACCTCGTGATGCCACCGCCGCAGAGCACCAAGACGCTCTCGGACGAGCAGAAGGAGGCGCTGCGGCGCTGGATCGCCGCGGGCGCGGCCTACGAGCCGCACTGGGCCTATCTCGCCCCCGTGCGACCGGAACTGGCCGCGGTACAGGCGACCGCGTGGCCGAGGAACGCCATCGACCGATTCATCCTCGCCCGTCTGGAGCAGGAGGGCCTGGCCCCCGCTCCCGAGGCTGACCGCTCCACGCTCGCGCGGCGCGTGTCGCTCGATCTCACGGGCCTGCCGCCGACGCGGGCCGAGGCCGAGGCCTTCCTCGCCGACACGTCACCCGACGCCTACGAGCGACTGGTCGATCGGCTCCTCGCCTCGCCCCACTACGGCGAGCGGATGGCGATCGACTGGCTCGACGCCGCCCGCTACGCCGACACCAACGGCTACCAGGT